>JBBQAG010000073.1:0-12367 GCA_038315875.1 Sphingomonadales bacterium
GCCACTCGAAGAGCAACCGGGTGGGCAATTCGGTCGCGGGCATGGCGCCTGCCGCCAAGACCGCCCCAAACAGGATGACGATGCCGCACATCACATCAAGCCAAACGCGCCAAAATCCGCTCATGCCACCTCTCCTTTCGACAGGTTTAAGCATGAAACCGTAGCAGACGCTACATAAATGTCGGCGCGGCTTTCGAGGAGGCGCTGCGGGTCGATGGAACGCTTGTCGTAATGACTGCGTTACTCTCTCACATTGGCCATCACCTGCGATGGCCCAAACAGGAGGGCAGAACATGCTCTGGACCATTGTCGCCGTTCTTGTCGTGCTTTGGCTGCTCGGATTTTCGATGCACATCGCCGGCGGGCTTATCCATCTGCTGCTCGTCGTCGCCGTCGTGGTCGTGCTGTTTCAGCTGATCACGGGCCGTCGCGCGGTATAGCCGTCACACGGGACGCTTTTTCAGCAGCGCGGTGCGTAGGCATTCGCAGACGGTTTCGGCGCGCTGATTGATCATCCGGTGTTTCCACGTGACCAGCCCGGCATCGGGGCGTGACTTGCTGTCGCGCAGCTCGGTGACCTCGCTGGTCGCGTGGAGGGTATCGCCGATAAACACCGGTTTTGGCATCACCATCTTGTCGTAACCCAGGTTTGCGACGAGCGTGCCCATCGTCGTTTCCGCCACCGTGATGCCGACCATCAGGCTGAAGGTGAAGGTGCCGTTGACGAGGATCTGGCCGAACTCGCTCGCGCGCGCTGCCTCGACGTCGAGGTGAAGCGGCTGCGGGTTGTGCGTCATCGTCGACCACAGCAAATTGTCCGTCTCGGTCACGGTGCGACGTAGCGGGTGTTCGATCGCCTCACCGATCTGCCATTCGTCATAAAACTTTCCCGGCATCATCTAACTCCAGTCTTGGCCTGCGTGATGGCCAGAACCGCCGGCGCGAGCAAGCACTTAGCGGCGGATTGAGTCGCGTTGCATCTCCCGGCATGCTCGGCCGATGGACAACGCGCGCTTGGTCACGATCGTCATGGGGGTCAGCGGCTGCGGCAAGTCGACCTTTGGCGCCGCGCGGGCGCGGGCGACCGGCGCGCGCTTCATCGAAGGGGACGCGCTCCACGGCGCCGACAACCTCGCCAAGATGGCGTCGGGCATGCCGCTCACCGATGCCGATCGGTGGCCGTGGCTCGACCGGATCGCCGCTGCGATCAACCGCGAGATCGCCCTGGGCGCCTGCGTCGTCGCGACCTGCTCGGCATTGCGGCGTGCGTATCGAGACAGGCTGCGCACGCAGATCGCGGCGCCCGTGCGCTTCATCCTGCTCGATGTGCCTCTAGAGGAGCTGCGGCGTCGCATGGCGCAGCGTATGGGGCATTTCATGCCGCCGCATCTGCTCGACAGCCAGCTGGCGACGCTCGAATGGCCGGGCCCCGACGAAGATGTCGAGGTGCTTCAGCCGCCCAGCGCCCCGAACCCGCGCCCCGCCGTCCAGCCACCGTCAGCTGGCAGCACCACGCCGCTCACGTAGCGCGCATAATCGCTTGCCAAGAACAGGCAGACGTCGGCGACGTCGTCGACCGTACCGAGCCGACCGAGCGGTACCGCGCGCGCCGACGCCGCCTTGGCCTCTGGCGTGGGGGCGAGGCGCTCCATCCCCTCGGTGCCGTCGATCGGGCCGGGCGAGACCGAATTCACGCGCACGCCTTCACGCCCCCATTCGATCGCCAGCGTCTTGGTGATCATGTCGACGCCTGCCTTCGCCGCGCAGACATGGAGTTGCAGCGCCATCGGGATCCACGCCTGCGGGGCGGAGATGTTGATGATGCTCGCCCCCGGCTTGGTGAGATGCTCATAGGCCGCGCGCATCACGTGGAAGGTGCCGAGTGCATCGATCTCCATCACCGAGCGAAAACCATTGGGCGACAGCGCTGCGGCAGGGACGGGGAAATTGCCCGCCGCGCCCGATATCAGCACGTCGATCGTGCCGCGCTCGGCGCGGAAATGCTCGATCGCGGCCTTGACGGCATCGAAGTCGCGGACGTCGAGGCTGTAGCCGAGCGCCGGCTTGGCGCCGTGGAGCGTGGCGACGGCAGTATCGACCTTGTCCTGGCTGCGGCTGGCGACGCCCAGATGCGCGCCGCAGCGCGCGAAGGATTTGGCGATGCCAAGGTTGATGCCGCTAGTGCCGCCGAAGACGATGACGTTCTTGCCGGTAAAATCGAATGGCATTGGCTCTCCTCCCACATTTCTTATCTTAATCGTCATGCTGAACTTGTTTCAGCATCCAACGTGCAATCAATCCCGTTCGCGCCTGTGGCACGATGGACCCTGAAACAAGTTCAGGGTGACGGACTGGTTATGCGGCTACCTCCACCCGCACCACCTTCACCAGCAAAGTCCCCTCGCTAACCTGCGCGCCTTCGGTGGCGTTGAGTTCCCCCACCGTGCCGTCGAACGGCGCGGTCAGGCTGTGCTCCATCTTCATCGCCTCCAGCGTCACGAGCCGCTGGCCCTTGGTGACGGTGGCGCCGGCCGCGACATCAACGGCAGTGATGCGGCCCGGCATGGGGGAAAGGATGGCGCCGTCGGCGGCGGCGGCGGTGCTCTGGCCTCCGGCTCTTGGCAACGCGATGTCGAACCAAGCGCCGCCCTCAAAGGCGATAATTCTGCCAGCATCATCCGCTAGCATGGTCGGCCTGTCCCAAGCTGCATCAAGCAATTCGGCCCGTGACATGCTTACGATGACATCGGTTTCGACCCCGTCGAGCGCCACACGAACTGTATTTCGCCGACCGCCGTTGAGCCGGAAACCAAAAAGCCCGTCCAACAGGGAATAGGCCGTCCCTTCTTGGCGAGATGCAAGCGGGGGTGACATTGCGAGCGCATCGGCAGCAATTTGCATAAGATTGTTGCTGGGCACCGGCGAAGCTGTCAGTATATCGACATGCTCGCCAATAAACGCTGTAGTAAAGAATCCCGCCTTGAACTCCGGCTGATCAAGCAAGCGTTTCAAGAACCAAGCATTCGTCTTTACCGGCTCACATTCGACTGATCCGCAGGCTCCTGACAAGTCTAAAATTGCACTCTCTCGATCTTCTCCCCAACTCACGATCTTCGCTATCATCGGGTCATAAAATTCAGAGATAGTGTCTCGTTCGACTACGCCAGTTTCGATTCGTGGCTGCTTATACAGGGCGACGTTTTCTAGGCCGGGCGTTGGAAGCGTTAGGTGGTCCAGCCGACCGGTGCTGGGAAGAAAGCCGCTAGCGGGATTCTCAGCGTATAACCGCGCCTCAATCGCCCAGCCGTTGATGCTCAGCTTGTCCTGCCGCTTGGGCAGCGCTTCCCCGCTCGCGACACGCAATTGCCATTCGACCAGGTCGACGCCGGTGATTTCCTCGGTGACGGGGTGTTCGACCTGCAGCCGCGTGTTCATTTCCATGAACCAGATGCGGTCTGCCCTCAGCCCTTCGCTGGCATCCGCAATGAACTCGATCGTGCCTGCGCCGACATAATCGACCGCCTTGGCCGCGCGCACCGCAGCCGCGCATAATTCGGCGCGGGTTTCCTCGGACATGCCGGGGGCGGGGGCTTCCTCGATCACCTTTTGGTGGCGGCGCTGGAGCGAGCAATCGCGTTCGAACAGGTGGACGACGTTGCCGTGGGTGTCGCCGAACACCTGCACTTCGATGTGGCGGGGCGAGAGGATGTATTTCTCGATCAGCACCCGGTCGTCGCCGAAGCTGCTCGCGGCCTCGCGCTTGCAGCTCGACAGCGCGTCGGCGAAATCGGCGGCGGCTTCTACGCGGCGCATCCCCTTGCCGCCGCCGCCCGCGACCGCCTTGATCAGCACCGGATAGCCGACCTTGTCTGCCTCGGCTGCGAGCACAGCGGGTGACTGGTCCTCGCCCAGATAGCCCGGCGTCACCGGCACGCCCGCCGCGATCATCCGTGCCTTGGCCGCATCCTTCAGGCCCATCGCGCGGATGCTGGCAGGAGCCGGGCCGACCCAGATCAGCCCGGCGTCGATCACCGCCTGCGCGAAATCGGCATTCTCGCTCAGGAAGCCATAGCCGGGGTGGATCGCCTCCGCGCCGGTTTGCTTTGCGGCGGCGATGATGTTTTCGCCCACCAGATAGCTTTCGCGCGCCGGCGACGCGCCGATATGCACCGCCTCATCGGCCTGGCGCACATGCAACGCCTTGGCATCGGCATCCGAATAGACCGCGACCGTGCGCACGCCCATTGCCCGCGCGGTGCGGATAATCCGGCAGGCGATCTCGCCGCGATTGGCGATGAGGAGCGAGGTGATCATACGGTGCCTTCTTGCGCTACGGAGCGCTCGCCCAGCGGCTGGGCAAAGCGCAGGAGGTAGCCATCGGGGTCCTGGATCAGGAACTCGCGCTGGCCATGTTCGATGACACCCGCCCGATACCAATTTTCGCTGAGCTCGCCAAAGATCGGCCAATCGGCGCGCCTCAGCCTGTCGTAAAGCATGGCCGCATCGGCTGTCTCGATTTGGAAGTTGATCCCCCGACCAAAGGGGTATCTGGGCTCGCCCGTGGACCATGCCCCCGCTACGTCTTCCAGCATCAACTGGACTTTTTCGCGCTCGAGATAGACAAAGCCTTCGCGGGCGTAGCAAAGCCTGAAGCCTAGCAGTTCAGTGTAGAAGGCAAGGCTTGCCGCAAAGTTCGACACGCCAAGCTCGGGGACGAGTGGCGCCCAATGTTCCACCGGATTCGCCGATGCGGCCGTATTCACCCCTCGCAGCCCGTTGTGCGGCTCGACCAGGTCAGGTTGGCGATCTTCCAGTTGCCGCTCTCGCGTACCAGATCGAAATGATCATAGCCGCAGTGATGCAGCTTGCCGTCGATGTAGAAATTATAGCGGCCCCACACATAGGCGATGTCGCCATCGATCTCGATCGCGGGATCGAACAGCCGTTCTTCGAAACGCTCGGCGCCGGGGGTGAAGCGCGCGGTGAGCTCGGCCCAGCCTTGGTGCGTTACCGCGCGCGTGCCATCGGCTTTTTCGGTCGCGATCGTCGCACCACCGCCGTCACGCAACAACGGGATCATTGCCCGCCCGTCGCGCGCCGCGATCGCGGCAAAGAGCGCGTTCACCGGCCGCATCACCTGCGCCTCCTCGGTCTGCGGCGGCGGCAGGCCGGTGCCCTTGGGGAGCGGAGGGGTTGGGGTGATCTGAAGAAGGAGGGGGAGGAGGATCAGGGGCATCGCTTAGGTCTCCGTCAGGCCGAACTCGTTTCAGCATCCACCGTGCCGCGAGCCATGTGCTAGCCATAGTGGCGATGAGCAAGCAGCCTTGCACCTATATTCTGGCGAGTGGTCGATTGGGGACCATCTATGTTGGAGTAACATCCGACCTGATGGCTCGCCTGCACCAGCACCGATCTGGCGAGGTTCCGGGGTTCACGTCGCGATATGGCGTGGTGCGGCTGGTGCGGTTCGAAATGTTCGACGACATGATCGCTGCCATTGCGCGCGAAAAGCAATTGAAGCGCTGGCACCGCGACTGGAAGATCAACCTGATCGAATCGGATAATCCGCACTGGGACGATTTGGCGGTTAGGTTGGGTTTCGATCCAATTCCGCCGCGACCGAAAAAATGACGCCGTTCGCCCCACCAAACCGTCATGCTGAACTCGTTTCAGCATCCAGCGCGCCACAACACCGGTCCCTGCGTGTGGCGCGGTGGACCCTGAAACAAGTTCAGGGTGACGATGTTGTTGAGGCGAGGGTTCCGTGTCACATCCGGAACACCCCGAACCTCGGCCGTTCCTCGACCGGCGCGTTCAGGCACGCCGCCAAGCTCAGCCCCAGCACGTCGCGCGTCTGTGCGGGATCGATGATGCCGTCGTCCCATAGCCGTGCCGTCGCGTGCCAGGGGTTGCCTTCATCCTCATATTTCTGGCGGATCGGCGCCTTGAAGGCTTCGGCCTCGCGCTCGTCCCATTTGTCGGCGTCGCGGTGGACGGTCGCCAGCACCGATGCCGCCTGTTCGCCGCCCATCACGCTGATCCGCGCATTGGGCCAAGTGAAGAGGAAGCGCGGGCCATAGGCTCTGCCGCACATGCCGTAATTGCCAGCACCAAAGCTGCCGCCGATCAACACGGTGATTTTCGGCACGCTCGCGGTCGCCACTGCCGTTACCAGTTTCGCGCCGTGCTTAGCGATGCCCTCGGCCTCATATTTGCCGCCGACCATGAAGCCGCTGATGTTCTGAAGGAACAGCAGCGGAATGCGCCGCTGGCAGGCGAGCTCGATGAAATGCGCGCCCTTTTGAGCGCTTTCGGAAAACAGCACGCCGTTATTGGCGAGGATCGCGACGGGCATCCCCCAGATATGCGCGAAACCGCAGACGAGCGACGTGCCGTACAGCGCCTTGAATTCATGGAGCTCGGACGCGTCGACGAGCCGCGCAATCACTTCATGCACATCATAGGGCGCGCGGACATCGCTCGGGACGATGCCGTATAATTCATCGGCGCCGTAGAGCGGCGGGCGCGGAGCGGTGAGCGCGATATCGGGCGCGCGGTTGGCAGGGAGGGTGGAGACGATATCGCGCACGATCGTCAGCGCATGTTCGTCATTTTCGGCGACATGATCGACGACGCCCGATTTGCGACCGTGCGTGTCGGCGCCGCCCAATTCTTCGGCGGAGATGATCTCGCCCGTTGCCGCCTTCACCAGCGGCGGGCCGGCGAGGAAGATCGTCCCTTGCCCGCGCACGATGATCGTCTCGTCGCTCATCGCGGGGACATAAGCGCCACCCGCCGTGCAACTCCCCATTACGCAGGCGATCTGCGGAATGCCGAGCGCCGACATATTGGCCTGGTTGAAGAAGATGCGCCCGAAATGATCGCGATCGGGGAACACCTCTGCCTGATGCGGCAGGTTGGCGCCGCCCGAATCGACGAGGTAAATACAGGGCAGCCGGTTTTCCTGCGCGATCTCCTGTGCGCGCAGATGCTTCTTCACCGTCAGCGGATAATAGGTGCCGCCCTTCACGGTCGCGTCATTGCAGACGATCATCACCTGCCGGCCGGAGACGCGGCCGATGCCGGCGATCATGCCCGCTCCGGGAATATCGTCGTCATAGACGTCGAACGCAGCCAACTGGCCGATTTCGAGAAAGGGCGAACCGGGATCGAGCAACCGCTCGACGCGCTCGCGCGGGAGCAGCTTGCCGCGCGATGTGTGGCGTTCGCGGCTCTTTTCGTTGCCGCCAAGCGCGGCCCGGGCGACATCGGCGCGCAGCCGATCGACCAGCGCACGATTGTGCACGGCATTGGCACGGAACGGCTCGCTATCGATGGCGATCCTGGTATCGAGGCCCGGGGCGCTCATGTCAGCACTCCCGCAATGGCAAATGCGCCCGATAACGTGAGCGGCAGCCACCCGACATGCTTGCCCTTCGTGACGACCCCGTCGATCAGCCCTGCCGAAAGCCACAAAATCCCGGTTGCCAGTATGAGCATCGCAGGGACGGCGGGCCAGACAACGAGCAGCGCGGTCAGCCCCATGAACAGGCTCGTGACGTGCCACGCCATCCGCAGCACCTGTTGTGCGAGCGGGCGGCGCGTGATGTCGGTATCAAGGGCAAGGATCGGCGTGATGAGCCGCTTCTCGCCAAGAATGGAATGCGCAAGTGCGGTCACGATCATCATGATCGCCGAAAGCCAGAGCAACATCATCCCCTATTCCGATCCAGCCCGATCGGCAGCTGCCGATCCCGTCCGTGTTGAGCACCGGGGCGCTCATACCGCTTTTCTTGTCATATCATGGTCCTGCTTAGCCGCGCCTGCGATGCTTGGAAAGCCGCACGCGATGGTCGCTTGCACGGTAACGCAGACGCTCGTAGAGCTGTAGCGAACGCTACATAAAGGATTGGCGATGACGGGATTTCGGACGGTATTGGTGGCGATCTTCGTCATCATTGCTGGTTATACGCTGGTGGTGGGGGCAGCGCATGGCTGGAATCTGATACCGACCTTCTTCACCGCGATCGGTGCGATGAGCTGGCAGGGGCAGTTCAACGTCGATTTTTCGTGTTTGCTGATCCTGTCGGGGCTGTAGACGGCGTGGCGCAATGATTTTTCCCCGGCCGGGCTGCTACTCGCGCCGGTGGCGGTGTTTGGCGGGGCACTGCTCCTGTCGGCCTATCTGCTGGTCCTGAGCTTTCAGGTGAAGGGCGATATGGCGGCGCTGCTGCTGGGCGCGAAGCGGGCGACAGCGCTGCGGGGGTGAAACCGCTCGATGTGAAAAAGGAAGGACAGGCCTTGTCGTTATCCATCCCTCAAAGAACATTGATCGTTGCCGGCGCCTTGCTGTTTCTGCTTGGCCTGTTGCAGGGCGCTGCCGTGCCGATGTTCGCCAATCCGCGCATGGCGCTTTCGGCTCACCTGACCGCTGTTCAAAGCGGCATGGCGTTGATGATTGTCGGGCTCGTCTGGTCCGAACTATCGCTGCGACCACGAACTGGGGTCTTTGCCCGGTTGGCGATCACCATTGGCATCTACGGCTTGTGGGCTGGGTTGACGCTGGCGGCGGCGACGGGGGCGAGCAGGGGGCTTCCCATCGCAGGCGCTGGCCACGCAGCGCCGGCTGCCGTCGAGCAGATCGTCTCCGCTATCGTCATCGGATCAAGCGGCCTGATGACCTTGGGGTGGATCATGTTCCTGGCCGGATTGATCATGGTCGGTCGGGCCGGGATCGCTCCACCGGCATCGGACTGAACTATCCCGCCCCAATCAGCTCCCGACCGATCAGGAAGCGGCGGATTTCGTTGGTGCCAGCACCGATGTCGTACAGCTTGGCATCGCGCAGGAAGCGTTCGACCGGCCATTCCTTGGTATAGCCAGCGCCACCCAGCGCCTGGATCGCCTCCAGCGACACCTTCACCGCATTCTCGCTCGCCAGCAGGATCGCACCTGCCGCGTCGAAGCGCGTCGTCTTGCCCGCATCGCACGCCCGCGCGACCGCATAGACATAGGCGCGTGCCGAATTGAGGGCGACATACATATCGGCGATCTTTGCCTGCATCAGCTGGAACTGGCCGATCGCCTGGCCGAACTGCTTGCGTTCGCGGACATAGGGCAACACGACATCGAGGCAGGCCTGCATGATGCCGAGTGGCCCTGCGGCGAGCACCGCGCGCTCATAATCCAGGCCGGACATCAACACGCCGACGCCGCCGTTCATTGGCCCCATCACGTTTTCTGCAGGCACTTCGCAATCCTCGAACACCAGCTCGGCGGTGTCGGAGCCGCGCATCCCCATCTTGTCGAGCTTTTTGGAGACACTGAAACCAGCCATGCCGCGCTCTATTAGGAAGGCGGTAATGCCGCGCGGGCCGGCACCGCTATCGGTCTTGGCATAGACGACGAGCGTATCGGCCTCGGTCGCGTTGGTGATCCAGAATTTGGTGCCGTTCAGCACGTATCGGTCATTGCCTTTCGCCTCCGCCTTCAGCTTCATCGAAACGACATCGGAGCCTGAGCCTGCTTCGGACATGGCAAGGCTGCCAACATGCTCGCCCGAGATCAACTTGGGCAGATATTTCGCTTTCTGATCGCCATTGCCCCAGCGGCGGATCTGGTTGACGCACAGGTTCGAATGCGCGCCGTAGCTGAGCCCGATCGACGCCGAGGCGCGGCTGACCTCCTCCATCGCGATGCAATGTTCGAGATAGCCAAGGCCAAGCCCGCCCCATTCCTCCTCCACGGTGATGCCGTGCAGCCCGAGTGCGCCCATTTCTGGCCACAGCGAGCGATCGAAGCTGTTCTGCTCGTCGATCTCGGCTGCCCTGGGCGCGATGCGAGCGGCGGCGAAACGCTGCGTCGTCTCGCGGATCATGTCGGCGGTGTCGCCAAGCGCGAAGTCGAGGGCGGTATCCATTGTAGCTGCTCTCCCAGATCGGCAGCGTCTCCCCGGACTTGTTCCGGGGTCTACTGCGCCTTACGCATAGCCCTGCTTTGGGGCACGGTGGATACCGGAACAAGTCCGGTATGACGATTTCCAAGCTGCAAGACCGCGCGCAACATGGGGATCAAATGACGAGCCTGTTTAGAACCAAAACAATCCTTCATGGCGACGATCGCCCCGTCGAGCACCGGCTGGCGCGCACGCTCGGCTGGCCGCATCTGATGGCGCTCGGCGTCGGCGCAATCGTCGGCACCGGCATCCTGACGCTGATCGGTGTCGGCGCTGACCGCGCGGGGCCGGCGGTGTTGCTGAGCTTTGCCGTCGCCGGTGCGATCTGTGCATGTGCAGCGCTTTGCTATGCCGAAATGGCGACGATGATCCCGGCATCGGGCAGCGCCTATACCTATAGCTATGCGGTGCTGGGGGAGATCATCGCCTGGGTGGTCGGCTGGAGCCTGATCCTCGAATATTCGCTTGTCGTGTCGACCGTGGCAGTCGGCTGGTCGGGCTATGCGGTGGGGTTTTTGAAGGGGCTTGGCATCTTCCTGCCCGATTCGCTCACGCATGGTCCCGCCGTCGCGGGAAGCCTGTTCGATGGCAGCTTCTACCTGACTCAAACCGGGCTGAATATTCCTGCGATTTTCATCATCGCCGTCGTTGCCGGGCTGCTGATGCTCGGCACGCGCGAAAGCGCTCGCGTTAATACCGCGCTCGTCGTGCTGAAAATCCTCACGTTGTCGTTGTTCGTGTTCGTCGCGCTGCCGCATTTCGATGCCGCCAACCTCCAGCCTTTCGCGCCCTTCGGCTATGGCAGCGCCGTTGGCGAGGGCGGCGTGAAATACGGCGTGATGGGCGCCGCCGCGATCATCTTCTTCGCCTTTTACGGCTTCGATGCGATTTCCACCGCGGCGGAGGAAGCCAAGAACCCCGAGCGCGATCTGGCGATCGGCATCGTCGGGTCGATGGTCGCCTGCACGATCATCTACATCATCGTTGCAGCGACGGCGGTGGGCGCGGTGCCCTTTACCGATTTCTCCAAAAGCGCTGAACCGCTCGCCTTGATCCTGCGCAATCTGGGGCAGGGCAGCGTGGCGACGATCGTCGCGGCCGCCGCAGCAATCGCGCTACCGACGGTGCTGCTCGCGTTCCTTTACGGCCAGAGCCGCATCTTCCTGGTGATGGCGCGCGACGGCTTCCTGCCGCAGAGCCTCGCCAAGGTCGACAAGCGCGGTACGCCGGCGCGGATCACCGCGATGACCGCGATCTTCGTGGCAATCATCGCCGGGCTGGCCCCGCTCGACGTGATCGCCAGCCTCGCCAATGCCGGGACGCTGTGCGCGTTCGTGGCGGTGGCGGCGTGCGTGCTGGTGATGCGGCGTCGCGACCCCGACGCCCGGCGCCCGTTCCGCACGCCACTAGCCTGGGTGGTGGCGCCGGCAGCGATCCTTGGCTGCATCTACTTGTTCACCAGCCTGCAGGAAGTAACGCAGATATCGTTCTTCATCTGGAACGCGATTGGCCTGGTGATCTATTTCCTGTTCGGGCGCGCGCGTTCGCTGGTGTGAGCGAGCGCGATCCGGATGAGGGATATCAGGCCAATCAGTGCCCAGGTCGATTCGAGCATCGTCGCCGGCCATGCGCCGTGCCACCAAACGTTGATCGCCAGCGCCGCGCCGCCTGCGCCATTCATCGCCTGATAGCCAGTCGAGCGGACCGACAATCGATCGAGCGAGGTGAGCAAATAGGCAGCGAGCAACAGCGCCGAGCCCGCCCAGCCGACCGCCTCGATCAAGGCCGCACGCGCGATCGCGACAGCCGGACAAGCGTGAAGATGCCAATCGCCGCCCAGGCAATGTTGAGCACGGCGGAGGGCAGCGCACCGTGCCAGCCGCTGTTGACGATGAACCCCGCCGCGCCCGCCACATTCATCCACTGGAAGGCGGGCGACGTCCCGGAAAGCTTCCCCATCGACACTAGGAGATACGACGCCAGAATGACGAGCGCCGCCGCCCAGCCGATGATTTCGATGATGAGGGGCATGGCGCTTTCATGACTGTTGGATGGCCGCAACTCTGCCAATTTGCCGCGCAGGGCAAGCAGCCATGTTTCAAATGCTTTCGCGCAGGATTCGAGTTTCAATCGTGGAAAGTACCGTGCGCTCGAAGACCAGTTGGCAAGGGCAAAAAACGCCGGCAAAGATGTGAAGATCGAGATCGTGCCTAGGTTTGTGGTGGGTTCGACGCGGCCCGATACCCTTGATGTAATTTTTTCGATCGATGGCAAGCAGGAAAGCGTGAAAATCCCTAACGCTCCCCGGGAGAAAAAGCGTGGCCAATGACGAAACCGAAACTATTCTCAACGAGATCGGGCAACTTCTCGCTGAGGATGCTCAATACCCTCTTGATAATACGTTACTTTATG
>JBBQAG010000014.1:0-38586 GCA_038315875.1 Sphingomonadales bacterium
GCAAATACCGCCAGTGCGGCTGGCGCCGGCAATACGAGCGCGGCACCAAGCGCTGCCCCCATGAACGGCCCGGTGCAGGGCGTGGCAATGATCGCGGCCAACGCGCCCGTGGCAAACGCGCCGCTGGCACCGCTCGCTGAATCGACGAAGCGTGGAGTCGGGATTTCGAACAGCCCGGCAAGGTTGAGCGTGAGCGCGATGACGAGCAGCATCAGCACGACGATCGTCGCCGGGCTTTGCAGCTGGAATGCCCAGCCAACCGCAGCGCCGCCCGCCCGGAGCGCCAGAATCGTCGCGCCAAGGCCGACAATCACCGTCATTACGCCGCCGGTATAGGCCAGCGCTTCACCGCGTGCCTCGCGCTCGTTGACCGAGCCCTTGGCAAGGCTGAGCGCCTTCAGGCTCAGGATCGGGAAGACGCAGGGCATGATGTTGAGGATCAGCCCGCCGAGAACGGCGCCGGCCAGCGCCACCAGCGTTGCAACCAGCACGCCGCCCGCCGGTGCTGCTGCCGCCCCGCTGCCGGATGCAGGCGCAACAACGCCCGGCATCGCCGAAATCGTCACGCCCTTGGTACTGCCCATGCGCAGCACGCCCGCAAAAGGCCCGCTGCCAGCTTTCAGCGCCGCTGTCTCGATAATGAGACGATCGCCATCACGCGTCACTTTCTGGGGGGCCGCATAATCGACCAGCCCCTGCGTCACCGGGAAGAAATAGGCTTTGTCGAGCGCAGTCGACGCTGGGTAGGGCACCGCGAGGCGTAAAATCTTGCCAGTTACCTGATAGGTTGCATCCATCCCGATCGGCTTGGGCAGTGCCTGACGATAGGCATCGAACTGCGCGCGACGCTCAGGTGTCACTGTGCCATCGCCGATGACGAGATCGAGCGACAGATCAGCCGCCTCGGGCACGCAGATCTCCTCGGTACAGACGAGGTAATTGGAGCGGAGCTTGACCGGCAATTTGGTGCCCGGCGCGAGCCCGGCGGGGATATCGAGCGTGACCAGCAGCGTATAATGCTGTTCGAACACATAGTTCATCAGGCCCGCGATCAGCAGCGTCGTCGGCACGGGATATGCCGGCTCGCCCGCCGTCACGCCGGCAGGCAACGTCCAGGCAAATTTTGCTGGAAAGCCGGCATCGCCCGGATTCTGCCAATAGCCATGCCAGCCGGGTTGCGGCGTCACGTCATAAGCAAGGGTCAGTTTCTGGCCGGCAGCGGGCGCATCGCTCTCCGCCACCAGCTTGGTGGCAAGATGCGGGCCCTTGGAATAGGGATCGGGCGCCTGCGCAATTGCCGGCGTCAATCCGGCGAATGCAAGCAGCATCGTCACAATAGCGAAACCTAGTGCGCGCATGCGCCAGTCCTTGTCGTTGGGCCCCCAACCGGTAGATAGCCGGATGACGGGCGCGTTGCACCCGCTTCGGGAGATGCTTGATGAAGTCGATTGCCACGATATTCGCCGCAACGCTCGCAATGGTTACAGGAAATGTGCACGCGCAGGACGCATCGGCACCGGTGAGCGCTCCTGCAGCACCCGCCACTGCACCAGTCGCCGCCCCAAAATTGATCGTCGCGATTTCGGTTGATCAATTCTCGGCTGATCTTTTTGCCCAATATCGCGGCCACTTCACTGGCGGCTTTGCCAGATTGCTCGAAGGAGCCGTCTTCCCATCGGGCTATCAAAGCCATGCCGCGACCGAAACCTGCCCCGGTCACTCGACGATCCTGACGGGGATGCGCCCCGAACATACCGGCATCATTGCCAACAACTGGGTCGACTTGAAGACCGCCCGCACCGACAAGACGGTCTATTGCGCCGAAGACGAGAGCGTACCCGGCAGCAGCTCGATCGCGTACACCGTTTCCGATAAGCATCTGCTGGTGCCGACGCTTGGCGAGCGCATGAAGGCTGCAAATCCTGCAAGCCGAGTCGTCTCGGTGGCGGGCAAGGATCGCGCGGCCGTGATGATGGGTGGCCATCAGGTCGACGAACTCTGGTGGTGGGACGGCAAGAAATTCGCCAGCTACGCCGATCGCAAAGCGCCCGCTGTCGTGACCAAGACCAATGACGCGGTAACCGGGTTGCTGGCACGGGCGCAGAGCCCCCTCGATGTTCCGGAATATTGCACGTCACGCGATCGGGCCATCAACATCGGCGCCGGAAAAACTGTCGGGTCGGGGCGTTTCGCCCGCGCCGTTGGCGATACCCGCGCTTTCCGTGCCTCACCAGAGGCCGACGGTGCGGTGTTTGCGCTCGCCGCCGGGCTCATCCGCGATATGAAGCTCGGACATGGGGCCGCGACCGATTTGATTGCGATCGGCGCCTCGGCAACCGATTATGTCGGCCACACTTATGGCACCAACGGGCTGGAAATGTGCCTGCAACTCAGCGAGCTCGACAAATCGCTGGGCGGGTTTTTCGCCGCGCTCGATGCGATGGGGATCGACTATGAAGTCGTGCTGACAGCCGATCATGGCGGCCACGACCTGCCCGAGCGCAATCGCGAACTCGCCGCCCCCGCCGCCGCACGGATCGACGCCGGATTCACCACGAAAAGCGTGAGCGAGGCCGTGGCAACCCAGCTGAAACTTACCGGACCAGTGTTGTTCGGCGATTCGGGATCGGGCGATGTGTGGATCGACCCGAAGCTGACCAAGGTCCAAACAGCTGCCGTCTCCGCAGCGGCGCTTGCGCGCTACCGCGCCAATCCGCAGGTCGCCGGTGCCTTTAGCCGGGCGCAGATCGAAGCGACTCCCAATCCGAGCGGGCCAGCCGAAACCTGGACGCTGATCGAGCGCGCGCGCGCGAGTTTTTACGGACCACGATCGGGCGATATCATCGTTGCGCTCAAGCCGCGGGTGACGCCAATCGCCGATCCGACCAAGGGCTATGTCGCCACCCACGGCTCGTTCTGGGATTATGACCGGCGCGTGCCGATCCTGTTCTGGCGGAAGGGGATGGCAGGCTTCGAACAGCCATTATCAGTTGAGACGATCGACATCATGCCAAGCCTTGCCGCAACCATCGGTCTGCCAATCTCCGCGCCGGCGATCGACGGGCGCTGCCTAGACCTGGATGCGACCGCCGCCACGACCTGTCGTTAAGGCGGGACGCCTGCAGTCGACTAGCGCTACCCACACCCGTTGGTGTCGAGCGAAGTCGAGACACCTTGCGCAGCGCCGGTGCTCAGTTTCTCGACGTCGCTCGAAACGAGCGGGTCGAGGATGTCAGCTTGGTGCGGCTGGCGTAACCCAACGCTCACCGCAGCTCGAACGCGCGTACCCCCTTGCCCAAATCGTTCGCGCCCACCGCCAGCCGATCATGGCTGCCGTCTGCAACAAAGGCAGGGCTGTGCGTCTGCCCCGCCGCCAGGCTGGCGATGTTGCCCTCTACGCGCAGGCCGGTGGCGGGGTATTTGCGCTGTTCGGCGGAGACGACGATGAAGCCAGTCCAATTTTCCTTGTCGGCTCCCTGGACAAAAGTATTGCGCGCGATCAGCCCGGTCGCCCCTTCGGGCAGATCGATCATGTAATTGGTCTTGTGCCCGGTCGTGTCGTCAAAACTGTTATCGGTGATCGATACATTGGGAACGCGCAGCTTCACATAATGCCCGCCCTTGCCGCGTTCGAATCGCGAATGCGTGATCGTTACCTTGCCCTGGCTGGCGAGATAGATGGAATGGGCGCAATCGACGGTCTCGTCGCACTGGCCAAGCCCGGCAAAGGTGGAATGATCGATCATCACCTGTTGCGCCCCCTGGGTCCCGCCCAGAATGCCTTCCTGACTGTCGATGAACATCGAATTGCTGACTTTAAGGTCGCCGATCTCGATTCGAATCCCTGCGCCATTGCCATCGCCGACGCGGATATTGCGGAAGATGAGCCCGTCGACGGTCGATCCCGTGCCGCGCAACACCAGCGCAGCCTTGCCCTCGCAGGCGACCCCATCGAAGATCACGCTGCCGGGCTGCACGGCCTTGAAGGTAATGTGGCCCGCCTGCTGGATCGCACATTGGCGATAGGTGCCCGGCGCGATCATGATCGTCGCGTCCCGGCCACGCACCGACATCAACGCATCGTCGAGCTTTGCAAAGCCCTGACCCGTCTCGCTGACCACGAACGGCGCACTCGCCTGTTGGGCAGCGGCAGGGGCAGTCAGCAACACGGCAAGCACGGGAAGGGCATAACGCATCGGACGGCTCCTCTTATGCGTCGCGAATGCCCCGATTTCAGCTTCCCGTGAAGGCTAATTGAGGGTTAACGACTCAATCGAGATTGGGCCTGAGCCAGCGTTCTGCGGTCGGCAGATCGATGCCGCGACGCGACGCATAATCTTCCAGCTGATCGCGACCCACGCGGGCGACCCCGAAATACTCCGCCTGCGGATGCCCGAAGTAAAAGCCGCTGACAGCTGCCGTTGGCAACATCGCGAAGCTTTCGGTGAGCGAAATGCCCGTCGCATGATGCGCATCGAGCAGCTTGAACAAGGTCGGCTTCAAGCTGTGATCGGGGCATGCCGGATAGCCCGGCGCAGGGCGGATGCCACGATATTGCTCACGGATCAGCGCTTCGTTGGTCAGCTGCTCGTCGGGTGCATAGCCCCACAAGTCCATGCGGACATGTTGATGCAGCGCCTCGGCAAAGGCCTCTGCCAGGCGATCCGCCAGCGCCTTCAGCAGGATGTCCGAATAATCGTCGATCGCCGCCTTGAACCGCGCCAGATGCGGCTCGATGCCGTGGATGCTGACGGCAAAGCCGCCGATCCAATCGCCGTCATGGCTGACGAAATCGGCGAGGCACATATTTGCCCGCCCCTCGCGCTTGGCGATCTGCTGGCGCAGGAACGGCAGGCGGACATGATCCTCATTGTCGAGATGGATGATCACATCATCATCCTGTCGGCGACACGGCCAAAGGCCAGCGACGCCGCGCGCATGCAGCCATTTCTCGGCAATGATCTTGTCGAGCATCGCATTGGCATCGGCGAACAGGCTGGTCGCGCTCTCGCCCACCACTGGATCGGTAAGGATCGCTGGATAATTGCCGGCCAGTTCCCAGGCTCGAAAAAACGGCGTCCAGTCGATCAGATCGCGAAGCTGGTTCAAATCCCATTCGCGAAACACATGTACGCCAGGCTGTTTCGGGTGCGGCGGCTTCAACGCCATGTCGGCATCAAAGCCATTGTCGCGCGCGGTGGCGAGCGGCACGAGCGCGCTTTGTCCCTTGTTGGCGCGCGCCACGCGAACCGCCTCATATTCGTCGGCGGTCTTCTGAACGAAATCGTCGCGGATCGTATCGCTGACGAGCGTCGAGGCGACACCCACCGCACGGCTGGCGTCGAGCACATGCACCACCGGCCCATCATAGGCCGGCGCAATCCGCAGCGCGGTGTGGACCTTCGAGGTCGTCGCACCACCGATCAGCAGCGGCATCGTCATCCCTGCGCGCTTCATCTCCTCGGCAACCGTCACCATCTCATCGAGCGAGGGCGTGATCAGGCCGCTCAGCCCGATCATGTCGGCATCATTCTCGTTCGCGGCTTTCAATATGTCGGACCAGGGGACCATCACCCCCATATCGACCACGTCGAAGCCGTTGCACTGGAGCACGACGCCGACGATGTTCTTGCCGATATCATGCACATCGCCCTTCACGGTTGCCATGATGATCTTGCCCTTGCCGCGCGCGCCGGGCTCCTTCGCCGCCTCGATGAACGGCAGCAGATGCGCGACGGCCTTTTTCATCACGCGCGCCGATTTCACGACCTGCGGCAGGAACATCTTGCCCGATCCGAACAGATCGCCGACGACGTTCATGCCGTCCATCAGCGGTCCCTCGATCACCTCGATCGGCCGGCCACCCTTTGCTGCAAAACCCTGGCGCGCTTCCTCGGTATCGTCGACGACATACATGTCGATGCCCTTGACGAGCGCATGTTCGAGCCGCTTGTTCACGTGCCAGCCGCGCCATTCCTCCGCTGCCTTTTCGGCAACCGCGTCAGTGCCGCGAAAGCTTTCTGCAAGCGTGATGAGGTTGTCGGTCGCGTCGTCACGCCGATCCCAGATAACATCCTCGCACGCCTCGCGCAGTGCAGGGTTGATGTCGTCATAGATATCGAGCTGGCCGGCATTGACGATCGCCATGTCGAGCCCGGCGGGGATGGCGTGATAGAGAAACACAGAATGCATCGCCCGGCGCACCGGCTCATTTCCCCGGAAAGAAAAGCTGAGGTTCGACAGACCGCCGGAGATGTGGACATGCGGGCAGCGCGCCTTGATTTCGGTACACGCCTCGATGAAATCGATCGCATAGCGGCGGTGCTCGTCGATACCCGTCGCAACCGCGAAGATATTCGGATCGAAGATGATGTCTTCGGGCGGAAAGCCGATGCCGGTCAGCAGATCATAAGCGCGGCCGCAAATTTCGACCTTGCGCGCCTTGGTATCGGCCTGCCCGACCTCGTCGAACGCCATCACGACGACGGCGGCACCATAAGCCATCACCTTGCGCGCCTGATCGAGAAACTGCGCTTCGCCTTCCTTCATGCTGATCGAATTGACGATCGGCTTGCCGCTCACGCATTTCAGCCCGGCCTCGATCACGCTCCATTTCGAGCTGTCGATCATGAACGGGATGCGCGCGATATCGGGCTCGGCGGCGATCAGCTTCAGGAACGTCGTCATCGCATAATGGGCGTCGAGCAGGCCCTCGTCCATGTTGACGTCGAGCACCTGGGCACCGCTCTCGACCTGCTGCCGCGCGACTTCGACTGCGGCGGCATAGTCATCCGCCATGATCAGCTTTTTGAACGCAGCCGAGCCGGTGACGTTGGTGCGTTCACCGATATTGACGAAATTGGTCGAGGAGGGGGTGGTCATGCTGTCTATCTTCCCCCCTCCTGCGTGCGGGAGGGGCCGGGGGTGGGTGTGTAAAGTGCCACGAGCGAGTGACTTTCGGGGGAGTTCAGGCCCACCCCCTACCCCTCCCGCAAGCGGGAGGGGGGTTTTGTTCAAGCCGCCATTGTCATCGGCTCCAGCCCGGCGAGGCGGGTGACAACCGGCGGCACCGGTACGGCACGCGCGGGCAGGCCCGCCACTGCGCGCGACATCGCCGCAATATGGGCGGGGCTTGACCCGCAACAGCCGCCAAGAATGTTCACCTGGCCGGCCTCTGCCCACTCCTTCACCAGTGCCGCGGTCTGCTCTGGCAGCTCGTCATATTCGCCGAGCTCGTTCGGCAGGCCGGCATTAGGATAGACCATGATCAGCGTATCGGCGATCGCGGCCAGCGTTTTCACATGCGGACGCAGCTGTTCTGCACCGAACGAACAGTTGAGCCCGATCGTCACCGGCTTTGCATGCCGCACTGCATGCCAGAATGCCTCGACCGTGTGGCCCGACAAATTCCGGCCCGAAAGATCGGTGAGCGTCATCGACAGCATCACTGGCAGCTCACGGCCAAGCACCTCGCCTGCCTCGATCACCGCCATAATCCCTGCCTTGGCATTCAGCGTATCGAATACCGTTTCGATCAGGATGAAATCGACGCCGCCTTCGACCAGCGCGAGCGTCTGTTCGAGATAAACGTCTTTGAGGTAATCGAAATCGATCTCGCGAAAGCCGGGATCGTTGACATCTGGGCTGAGCGACAAGGTCTTGTTGGTCGGCCCGATCGCGCCTGCCACGAAGCGCGGACGGCCGTCCTTGGCGGCATATTCATCAGCGAGCCGTCTCGCGATCTGCGCCGAGGCGATGTTGATCTCGCGAACCAGATGTTCCGCTGCGTAATCGGCCTGGCTGATCACATTGGCGCTGAAAGTGTTCGTCGAAACAATGTCGGACCCTGCCTCCAGATACTCGCGGGTGATCTGCTCCGGCACCTCGGGCTTGGTGAGCGCGAGGATGTCGTTATTGCCCTTCTGGTCCTTGGCCAGCTTCAGGTCGCCAGCGTAATCGGCCTCGACGAGCTTCCAGTTCTGGATCTCGGTGCCGAACGCGCCGTCGGTAAGCAGGATGCGCTGGGCCGCCTGGGCAAGAAGTTGTTCGCGTGGGGTCATCTCATGGTCCTTTGTGTCCCCGCGAAGGCGGGGACCCAGGCTGGGCTCCCGCCTTCGCGGGAGCACAACCTATCGGGTGGTAACTGGGCAGGCGGTCATGCGGCCACCATTTCCGGGTCTGCGGCCACCTTCGCTCGCAGGCCGAGCAGGTGACAAATGGCATAGCTCAACTCCGCGCGGTTGAGCGTGTAGAAGTGGAAATGACGTACCCCGCCGGCATAGAGCTTGCGGCTCATTTCGGCAGCAAGCGTCGCCGCGACGAGTTGACGGGCAGCGGCATGATCGTCGAGCCCCTCGAACAGGCGGTCCATCCAGGCGGGGATTTCGGCGCCGCACATCGCGGCAAATTTGCGCGTCTGCGCAACGTTTGAGACTGGCAGGATGCCGGGCACGATCTCCGCATCGATACCGGCTGCAGACGCTGCATCGCGGAAGCGAAAAAAGCATTCGGGCGTGAAGAAGAATTGCGAGATGGCACGCGTCGCGCCGGCATCGATCTTGCGCTTCAAATTATCGAGATCGGCGCTGAGATCGGGCGAATCGGGGTGTCGTTCCGGGTAAGCGGCAACCGAAATTTCGAACGGATGCAACCGGCGCAATCCTGCCACCAGATCAGCGGCATTGGCATAGCCGCCCGCCGGCGACTGAAATTTGGCGCCGGCAACAGGCGAATCGCCGCGCAAGGCAACAATGTGGCGCACACCCGATTGCCAATATTCCTCTGCAACCGCATCGATTTCTTCGCGCGTCGCATCGACGCAGGTAAGGTGCGCCGCTGCCGCCATATTCGTCTCGCGCTGGATCCTCGCGACGGTTGCATGCGTGCGTTCGCGGGTCGATCCGCCAGCGCCGTATGTGACGGATACAAAGCGTGGCCCGAGCGGCGCCAGTGTCGTCACCGCTTCCCAGAGCGCCTCTTCCATCTTTTCCGTTTTGGGCGGGAAGAATTCGAAGCTCACCACGGCATCGCCTGCCAGATCTGCAAACAGCGGCGCGTCCAGCGCGCGGCGTGCTTCCTCAAGTTGCGAAATCGAAATCGTCATGCCGCCTTCACCTTCTGATCTACATCGTCCTGCTGGGAGGTTTTTCGGCCCAGCCACAGCTTCACCGTCAGTTCGCCGCCCTCAAGCGTTTCGATCCGCACCGGCGCAAGACCTGCCGATTCGAACCAGCCAATCACTTGATCGTCCGAAAAGCCGAGACGGGTATGTGCATCCTGTGCGCGCAATTCCTCGCGCTCATGCGGCGCAAAATCGGCGATCAACAGGCGGCCTCCCGGCTGCAGCACCCGTGCCGCCTCGGCAATGGCGGCGCCCGGTTGCTGCGCGAAATGGAGCACGTGATGCAGGATCGCAAGATCCGCTGCATTATCGATCATTGGGAGAGCGTAGAGATCGGCCTGGCGCAATTCGGCCCGGTCAAGACCGCGTTCGGCAAGCTTGGCGCGCGCCAGCCGCAGCATCTCCGAACTTCGATCAATCCCAAGCGCATGTTTCGCCTGCGGCGCGAACAATTCGAGCATGCGGCCAGTGCCAGTGCCGATATCGATCAGCTGACCAATCTGCGCTGGATTTTCGCCATCAAGGCCAAGCGTGCGACGGATCGCGGCCTCGACCTGGCTCTCGGCAACGTGAAGCGAACGGATCGCGTCCCATTGCCCCGCATTCGCCTCGAACCATGCGCCTGCCGCCGCCGCCCGATCAGCACGGACTGCGGCAAGCCGGGCTGCGTCTGCAACCGCCCAATGATCCGAATCGCGCGCGCTCCAATCGGCCAGCGCGCCCAGTATCGGCTGCACCAACTGCGGCTCGCCAAGCGCCACGAAAACCCAGCTTCCCTCCTTGCGGCGCTCTGCCAGCCCGGCATCGCACAATATCTTCACATGCCGAGACACCCGCGGCTGGCTCTGCCCGAGCACTTGCGCGAGTTCCCCCACAGACAATTCCATCGTCTGCAGCAGCGCCATGATCCGCAGCCGCGTCGCATCGGCGAGCGCGCGGAAAATATTGAGGGCCAAATTCATGAGTTAGCGATATAAAGATATCTTTATATGTCGTCAATGACAGTTAGGGCGATCATGGACATTGCGCGGCGCGGGACCCATGTCTAGTTTTCATGCGTTTCGCGCCAGGACCATGCCGGACCATGTTCAAGAGGGAACGCTCCAATGAAGACCGTCGCTTCAATCGCCCTTGTTGCCTGTGCCGCGATCGGGCTGGCCGGCTGCAGCCCGAAGGCGCAAAACGAAACTGCTGAGGCGGCCGATGCCGTCGCCGCCGATGCCAATGCCACAATGGGCGAGGCCGTGAATGATATCGATGCCGCCAGCGACCGGGCATTCGGATCGGCCGAAAACGCGATCGACGATGCCGGCAACAAGATTGACGACGCAAGCGACACCGCGCGCGACAAGACCGGCGCTGCCCTGAAGGACGCCGGCAACGTCATCGAGCAATAGCATGCGCTGGCCAGTCCTTTTGATCGCACTGTCGCTCGCCGCCTGTGGCAGCCGCGACACCGACGCCACTGGCGCAACCGCCAGCGAATCGCGGCAACTCAACGAAGCAGCAGCGATGCTCGATGAGGACAGCGTTTCAGCCAATGCGGTCACGACGAACGACGCCGGATCGGATCAGCCATGACCAATCTGCGCCGCCTTGGCAGCACCGATCTGAAGATTGCGCCGTTGATCCTTGGGGGCAACGTGTTCGGCTGGACCGCCGACAAAACTGCCAGCTTTGCCGTGCTCGACGCCTTTGTTGCCGGTGGCGGTACGATGATCGACACAGCAGATGTCTATTCGGCCTGGGCGCCTGGTCATTCGGGCGGCGAATCCGAAACCATGATCGGCGAGTGGCTGGCTGGACGCGGCGGCCGGGGCGAACTGCTTATCGCAACAAAGGTCGGCATGCTGCCGGGTGACGACGGGGACAGACTCGCCCCGGCGCGAATTGCCGCTGCCTGCGATGCGTCGCTCACGCGGCTCGGCGTGGAGACGATCGATCTCTATTTCGCCCATCAGGATGACGAAACGGTGCCGCAGGAGGCGGTGCTCGAAGCGTTCGAACGGCTTGTCGAAGCGGGCAAGATCCGCGTGATCGGGGCATCGAATTTCCACGCAGCGCGTCTCAAATCGGCGCTCGACATCGCCCGCGATCGTCGCCTGCCGCATTATCACGCGCTGCAGCCCGAATATAATCTCGTCAGCCGCCACAAGTTTGAGGGTGAGCTGCAGGATTTGTGTGTCGAGCACAATATCGGCGTGGTCCCCTATTACGGCCTCGCGTCTGGTTTCCTCACTGGCAAATATCGCACCAGTGCCGATCTCGGCAAGAGTATCCGTGGGGCACGAATGACGGCTCTTCTCGAGGGCAAGGGCATGGCGGTGTTGACGGCGATGGACGGGGTTGCCGAGGAAACCGGCGCCAGCCTGGCCCAGATCGCGCTTGCCTGGCTTGCCGCGCAGGCAGGCGTCACCGCGCCGATCGCCAGCGCCACCAGCGTTGCTCAGGTGGAGGAACTGGTGGGCGCGATGACGCTCGATCTGACTACCGACCAGCTCGACCGCCTGACCAACGCAGGCGCCTAGGCGGGAGCTGCGGATCGATCGACCAGCGCCGCCGGTGCTGTCGCTGCATCGTGATTGCGGCGGCAATGTTCGCGCAAGGCTTTTTTGCGAAAGATGCGGGGCAGCGCCTGATCCAGTCGATGTCGTGGCGGCAGCTGGCCCGGGCGTCGCGGCACACAAGGGAACGGCGTTACTCGGTCGGTTAGCCTTGCGGTCAGCCGAGGCTATCAATGACGCTGGATCGATGTAGCACCGACCACCGATAGCGGCATATTTCCGGTCCAAACCGCGCCGCAGCGCGCCCTTTTTATGCTCTCTTGCCAACGTTTCACATTAGTGACACATTACTGTCATTAAATTGAAACCTTCCAATCCCGGAAGCGTTGGAAAAAGCAGGAGAAGGAACATGCGCCCCATCATTCGCGCGCTAATTGTCGCAACGGCGCTCGGCGCGAGCATGCCAGCGCTGGCCGCCACCGACGAAAAGAACGGCTACCCCGAAATTGTTCGCGGGGATTATGTGAAAGCCGAACAGATCATCAATCAGCAGCGTCGCAGCTTTGCTCGCGATCCTGATCTGATGCTCAATCTGGCAACGGTCTATATCCATACCAACCGCCTGCGCGAGGCGCGGGATCTTTATCAGGCGATCCTGAGCCATCCCAATCTGGAGATGGACATGGGGGATGCGCAGTTCGTCTGGTCGCACGCGCTGGCAACCGCGGCGCTGCGCAGGCTCGATCAGGTGCAGCTAACCGCGCGCTGATCGGCAAGGGGCCTGTCCTTCCTGTTTGCTCAGGAAGGACGGCGACCCGCCCTTTCAGCGCCCGCGATCAGCCGACAAAAGCGCGCTCGAGCACATAGTTACCCGGATGAGACATCGTCCCCTCGACGAAACCTTTCGCATCGAGCAACGCCGCCGTTTCCTTGATCATCGCCATTGATCCGCACAGCATCACCCGATCGACCTCGGGATCGAGCGGATAGCTGCCGTCGCGCAGGCGATCGGTGATGCGGCGGTGATCGCCCGTTGCCGATGCCGGTACGCGGGTCGCCACCCAGTCATAATGCAGCTTTGCCGCCGCTTCCTCAGCGACCAACGGATCATCGGCGAGCTTGGTATCGAGCATGGCCCGATAGGCGAGGTCTTCCAGATTGCGCACGGTATGCTGCACCGTCACGGTATCAAAGCGATCATAGACTTCGGGATCGCGCGTCAGGCTCATCCACGGCGCCAGGCCGGTGCCCGTGCCGATCAGATGCAAACGCTTGCCCGGCAATACGGCGTCCAGAACCAGGCTGCCGACCGGCTTTGCGGCCAGCAGGATATCATCGCCCGGGACGATATGCTGCAGTCGCGAGGTCAGCGGACCATCGGCGACGATGATGCTCAGAAACTCCAACTCTTCGGCATAATGCTGCGACGCCATGGAATAGGCACGCATCAGCGGTTTGCCGTCGACCATCAGGCCCAGCATCACAAATTGTCCGCTGAGAAAGCGAAATGTGGTCGGTCGCGTGATCGTGAACGAGAACAGCCCATCGTTCCAGCGATGGACATTCAAAACCTTTTCAACACTCGATTGCATCAGAAATCCCGGTTAGCGTCAGAAGATCGCCCTTCAAGCGGGGATGCCGCGCAAAGTCCAATGCTGTTTGCTTGGGTGCGCAGCAGCATGGCTTTGCGGACCGGCATTAAAGAGAACAGCCCGGAGGAATGCCCCCGGGCTGCAATCCCACCCAATACGGCGGATCAGGCGGCGAACTGATTCATCGTGTTGTGTGCGCCGCCCGCCTTCAATGCGGCCTCGCCGGCAAAATATTCCTTATGGTCGTCACCGATGTCGCTGCCCGACATGTTCTGGTGCTTCACACAGGCAATGCCTTCGCGGATTTCCTTGCGCTGGACGCCCTTCACATAGCCGAGCATGCCCGCCTCGCCAAAATACTCCTTGGCGAGATTATCGGTACTGAGCGCCGCGGTGTGATAGGTGGGCAGCGTGATCAGGTGATGGAAAATGCCCGCGCGCGCCGCTGCATCGCGCTGGAAGGTGCGGATGCGCTCATCGGCTTCATTGCCCAGATCGGTCCCGTCATAATCAACGCTCATCAGCTTGGCGCGATCATAGGCCGACATATCCTTGCCTTCTGCATTCCAAGCATCGAACACCTGCTGGCGGAAATTGAGCGTCCAGTTGAACGAGGGTGAGTTATTGTAGACGAGTTTCGCGTTCGGGATCACCTCGCGGATGCGATCGACCATCCCGGCAATCTGCGAGATGTGCGGCTTCTCGGTCTCGATCCACAGCAGATCGGCGCCATTCTGCAGCGACGTGATGCAATCGAGCACGCAGCGATCCTCGCCTGAACCAGCGCGGAACTGGAAGAGGTTCGACGGCAGGCGCTTTGGCCGCATCAGCTTGCCGTCGCGGTTCAGGATCACATCGCCGTTGCGCGCGGTGCTTGGATCGATCTCTTCGCAATCGAGGAAGCTGTTATATTGATCACCGAGATCACCCGCTTCCTTGGAAACCGCGATCTGCTTGGTGAGGCCAGCGCCGAGTGAATCGGTGCGGGTGACGATGATGCCGTCCTCGACGCCGAGTTCAAGGAAAGCGTATCGGCAGGCGCGCACCTTTGCGAGAAAATCCTCGTGCGGCACCGTGACTTTGCCGTCCTGGTGCCCGCACTGTTTTTCGTCGGACACCTGGTTTTCGATCTGCAGCGCGCAGGCGCCCGCCTCGATCATTTTCTTGGCGAGCAGATACGTCGCCTCGGCATTGCCGAACCCTGCATCGATATCGGCGATGATCGGCACGACATGCGTTTCATAATTGTCGACCGCGTTGAGCAGTCGCTTTTCCTCGATCTCGTTGCCGGCTGCGCGCGCGGCATCGATATCGCGGAACATCATGCCGAGCTCGCGCGCATCGGCCTGGCGAAGGAATGTGTAGAGCTCCTCGATCAACGCCGGCACGCTCGTCTTCTCGTGCATCGACTGATCGGGCAAAGGGCCGAAATCCGAGCGGAGCGCCGCGACCATCCAGCCCGACAGATACAGATACCGCCGCTTGGTCGATCCGAAATGCTTCTTGATGCTGATCATCTTCTGCTGGCCGATAAAGCCGTGCCAGCAACCAAGCGACTGGGTGTAGTTCGCCGGATCGGCATCATAAGCCGCCATATCCTCGCGCATGATTGCCGCTGTGTAGCGCGCGATATCGAGCCCGGTGTGGAAACGGTTCTGCGCCCGCATCCGCGCAACCGATTCAGCCGAAATGCCATCCCAGGTGCCGTTCTGACTCCCGATTAACTGGGCGGTCGAGGCGATATCAGATTGATAGGTCATTGTCGGTTCCCGGATCGGCAGTTGATGCGACCGCTATAGACAAGTTTACACTTAAATATGCGCGTACACGGCTAAACTGTGGGTCTGGCTGTCAAATCGGCGCGTAATTCACGGTCATGTTGTAAATCTCTTACAATTCCCTCAGTCGCCACCGAAGGTAAAGGCGCTGAGACCGCGCTCGAGGTCATTCATCACGAGCGTCCGCCCGATTGGCGGGAGCGATCGCTGTGGGCAATTGGCGCGCATACACGTGCGACACCCCAGGCCGATGGGCGTGGCTTCGCCTGTCAGATCAATTCCACGGGCCACCGCCAGCGTTGCCGCATGCGATGCATCCACCCCTAGCCCGACAACGAATTCAGCAGGCACCGCGCCGTAACGCCGTCCTTGGGGGGTCACCGAACGAGCCAGCGTGAGCCAGCGGCCGCCGTCTTCCAGCTCGACCAGCTGGACCATCAGGGCGCCCGGCCGATCGAAAGCCTGATGGACCCGCCATAGCGGGCAACGCCCTTCAGCCTCGGCGAGCGGCGCGCCGCTCGCGCCCGAGAACCGCTTCGAGGACTGTCCCGCCCGATCGATCCGCACCATGAAAAAGGGCAGCCCGCGCGCGCCGATGCGCTGAAGCGTCGTCAGCCGGTGCGCGACTTGCTCGAATCCCGCGCCGAACCGTCGCTGGAGCAATTCGAGATCATAGCCCGTTGCCTCGCACGCCCTTAGGAAACGGGCATAGGGCATCATCACGGCAGCGGCAAAATAACTGGCAAGATGACGGCGAAACAGCCGCTCTGCGGCGCGATCGGTAAAGCCTGCGCCCTTGGCCAGCGCATCGATTTCTGCGCTTGCCTCGATCTGGGCGAGCTGGAAGCCTGCGGCAAAAGTACGCGACGCAGTGTCGAGCGTTTCCGAAATCTGCAACTGCCGGGCGTGCAGATCGAGCCGACGCAGCATATCGGGCATGACATCGACCGGCAGCACCCGGATCATGATCTGGTGCTTCACGCGCAACCGTTCGGCGATCGCGCCGTAGAGATCGCCCGCGCCTAGCCGTAATTCGTCCGCCAGCGATTCGGCCATTGCATCGAGATCGGCATAATGGCCGCGCCAGCGCTCGGTTTCGCGGCGCACTTCGCTGACCGGATCGATCGCCGGCGCCCCTGTCCCCTCTCCCGCCCCGATCCGGTCGTAAGCACGGGCAAAGGCCTCTGCCCCGCCGGGTGCGCCAGCGAGCCATTCCTCCAATTCGTTGCGGTCGATTTCGAGATCGGCGAACATCGGATCGCCGAGACGCCGCCTGAGTGCCGCCTCCCCCCCGCCGGGTTCGCTTGCAGCCAAGGTGCGCGGGTCGAAATCGTAACTCTCCGCAAGCTTGACGAGCAACGATGCCGATAGCGGCCGCTGGTTCTTCTCAACGAGATTGAGATAGCTTGGCGAGATCGCCATCGCCTCGGCCATCGCCGCCTGCGTCAGGCCAGCCTGCCGGCGCAATCGACGAACGGCGTGGCCAGCAAACAGCTTACGATCCGCCATAATCACCTCCCCTTGCCGATCACCTGTCACGTAGAGGCGGCCGGTGTGTCAAGTGTTCACAGAAACACATCATGTCGGCGCGCGTCGATGACAGTCACACCAACGTCCGCACATGATTACCACGCTCGCACTTACTCACGGCGCTATGGCTATTCCGAGAGTTGTACAGGATAGCTGTACCTTGAAAGTTTCCTGGGGAGGAAGGATGCCCGCTGGCGCCATGCGCTGGCGGGTATTTCCGTTTCCGCAGCGCGCGTGGCATAGGCCCGCAGCATGACAACGACCGACCAACAAGGCGACGGTGTTCGCATGCCGCACGGCGAGAACAAGCTGAGCATCTACACCGCGCTTGCTGCCAATCTGGCGATTGCGGTCGCAAAGTTCGTTGCCGCTGCGTTCACTGGATCATCATCGATGCTCACCGAAGGCGTTCATTCGGTGGTCGACAGCATCAATCAGTTGCTGCTGCTTTATGGCCAGGCACGGGCGAAGCGCCCCCCCGATCAGGAACATCCGTTCGGCTATGGTCGCGAGATCTACTTCTGGAGCTTTGTCGTCGCGCTGCTGATCTTTGCCGTCGGCGCAGGCGTATCGGTGTATGAAGGCTATGAGCACATCATCCATCCGTCGGCGCTCGAGAGCCCATTGATCAACTACATCGTGCTGGGTGCCGCCTTCCTGCTCGAAGGCACCTCGGCGATCGTCGCGCTGCGCGAATTCAGCGCCAGCAAGGGCGATGCGGGCTGGTGGCAATCGATCCGCGATTCAAAGGATCCCACAGGCTTCACCATCCTTTTCGAGGATATAGCCGCGCTCATCGGCCTGGCGGTCGCCGCAATCGGTGTCTGGGCAAGCCACACCTTTGATGACCCCCGTATCGACGGTGTCGCCTCGATCTTGATCGGCGTGATCCTGGGGGCAGTCGCGATCGCGCTCGCACGGGAATCAAAGGCGCTCCTGATTGGCGAACGCGCAGAACCAGGCGTGATCGCCCAGGTACATCAGATCATGCTTGCCCACCCAGCGATCATGTCCGTCAATCACGTCCGCACGCTGCACACCGCCCCGGACAAGGTGTTCGTCGCGATCAGTGCCGATTTCGACGACGCCGTGACGATGGGTGAAGGCGAGGCGCTGATCGAGACGCTCGAGCTGGAACTGCGAAAGGCGCTGCCGATGCTTTCCTCGATCTACATCCGCCCTGAAAGCGCTGCCTGCGCGGTCGTCATACCTGGCTGACCCGCCTTAGGCCGCCGGCACGAGCTCGATCACGTCAAGGATCGATTCGAACCGCGGATAGGGCAGCACCAGCCGCCAGCGCTTGTCGCCGATCCGCTCGATATAGCCGGTCACGTCGCGACCGGCATCGCGGCCATGGTCCATCGATCGAGTCTCGTCGCCGAGCTTCATCGATCCAAGGAAGATCGCGCGGGCCGGATCATTCTGGAAGATGACCCCCGATGGTCGCTGCAATCCCGTCATTTTAGCAAAGCTGGAGACCTTGCCCATTGCGTCGATCTGGCACTTGGCCGCCTCATAGGCCGTGTACTCGGCCATTGCCGTGCCCTTGGCGCCAAGCTTGAACACACGGCAACTATAAGCGCCCGCCGGCGGAAGCGCGCCGGGAAGCGCGTGATCGGGATCGAAAAGATCCGGATCGGCGTCGATCTGCGCGGCATTGGTGGTTCGCGCACGCGCAAGCGCCGCCTTCCATGCGTCGTGCCAGTTGCGCAGCCGATCACGATCGGGCTGGGTCGCCATTGCCCGCCAGCCCTTCTTCGGCATCGCCATCGGATCGGCGCGCGCGCTCACCATGGCGCACCCGCCGAGCACGATGCCAAGGCCAATCGCCGCCATTTTTCGCATCGTTCCGCCCGGCATCATGATCGGCGTTCGTCCCTTTTGCAGCTTTGCCATCCAGCTAACCACGTGCCGGGCGTCTTGCCAAGCAGCGTGGATCAGGCAGCCGTCCAGCCACCATCGATCGACAGATTGGTGCCAGTGATCGATTTGGCCTCTTCGCGACACAGATAAAGCGCAAGCGACGCCACCTGTTCCGACGTGACGAATTCCTTGGTTGGCTGGGCATCGAGCAGCACATCGTTGATCACCTGATCGCGCGTGAGCCCACGCGACTTCATCGTATCGGGGATCTGGCTTTCAACCAGCGGTGTCCAGACATAGCCGGGGCTGATCGCGTTGACGGTGATGCCATCGGTCGCGACTTCGAGCGCGATCGTCTTGGTGAGCCCGACCAGTCCGTGCTTGGCCATCACATAGGCCGACTTGTTCGGGCTCGCGACCAGCGAGTGCGCTGACGCGGTCGAAATGATCCGCCCCCATTTCTTTTCCTTCATGAAGGGCACGGCGGCGCGCATCATGTACCACGCCGAAATCATGTTGATCCGGATGATCGCCTCGAACTTTTCGGGGGGGAAAGTCTCGATCGCCTCGACATGCTGGATGCCGGCATTGTTGACGATGATATCCGGGCCACCAAGCTCATCATGGCAGCGCTGCACCATTGCCGCGATTGCATCCGGCTTGGTCATGTCGGCAGCGTCGTAGAGTGCCTTTGCGCCGGTCATCGCTTCAAGCGCGACGCGCTCCTTCTCGATATCGGCCGCATCGCCGAAGCCGTTGATCATCACCGATGCGCCTTCGGCGGCGAAGGCCTTGGCGTATTCAAGGCCAATCCCCGAGGTGGAACCAGTAATGATCGCGCTTTTGCCTTTGAGGAACATGAGGGAAATCTCCTTTAGTCGGGATCAATCATTGTCTGAATGCTTCAGCCCGCGTTTCGGGCACAGATCGAATGCAGCACTCTTGCCGGTGAGGATATTCTCGCTGACAATCTGGGCGTTGCTCATCGCCTGAGCGATCGAGGCGAGGCCGGCATCCCAATGCTCGTGCATGGTGCGCGCAGAGAATTCGAAATCGCGTGAACCGCCTTCCCAGGCATTGGCCGTATAGATCAGCTGGACGAGATTGACGGGCTGTTCTGACGCTTGCTCGGCGAGGGCGACGACATCCTTATCACGCTTCATTTCGTCGGGCAGCTTGGCGAGCACCCGGCGGATCGCCTCGCGCTCCTTGCGCAGCTTCATCAGCTGATCGGAAACCTGGCGGGTGCGACTGGAAAAGCGGATTTCCTTTTCGCGCGCCATCACATCCATGATCGTGCGCGGCGGCTCGGTCGCCGCTGAGAACAGGTCAACCTGAAACACCAGCATGCCATCAGTCTGATGATCGAGCACATGGCTGAGCGGCGTGTTGGAGACGAGGCCACCATCCCACCAAAGGCGGCCATCGATCTCGATCGGTGGCAGGCCAGGCGGCAACGCGCCCGATGCCATAACATGCCGGGCGTCGAGCCGTTCATTGGCGGTGTCGAAATAGCGGAAATTGCCGGAGACCACGTCGACCGCGCCAACCGACAGCCGCACAGGGCCGTCATTTACCAGATCCCAGTCAACGACCTTGTCGAGTGTCTCCTTCAGCGGGGCACTGTCATAATAGCTGAGCGCCCCCGCTGAGCCCGGCGCTGCGAAAGTGGGCGGCAGCAGACGCGGCTTGAAGAAGCCAGGGACCCCCGTCGTCAGCACCATGCCAGCCGACCATTCGTGCACCATCTCGCGCACGAAATCATTGGGGAAGATAGGGAAGCTGGGCAGCGAACTGGTCATCTGGTCCCAGAATGCCTTGAGCTTTTCAACTCGATGCTCGGGTGGATTGCCGGCGACGATCGCCGCGTTGATCGCACCGATCGAAATGCCCGCAACCCAATCAATCTCGATGCCGGCATCCTGCATGCCGTCGATGACGCCCGCTTGATAGCTGCCGAGCGCGCCCCCGCCCTGAAGAACGAGCGCCACCGTTTCGGGGAGTGGCATCGCACGGGCGCGACGCATTGGCTTGTTCGGATTGCTTTGCTGATCGGCCATCTGTTGGCCCATGATCCCGATCGTGCCGGCAAGCAACGACACTTTGGTGAACGCACGCAATTGAGCGCCTAATCCGACATATGCATCGCTTGCTTGCAACATTAAGCCGGCTTCCGCATTCATGGCAGACCAGCAACGATCAAGGCCTTCGCGATGCGGCTCGACGATTTCGATCCCAATATTGATGTCGGCGATCAGCGCGGACGCGGCGGCGGCATGGGCTTTGGCGGCGGCGGTGGTGGTGGTGGTGGCGGCATGCTGCTCGGCCTGTTGCCGATGGTATTCAGCCGTTTCGGCTGCGGCGGCGTCGCGATCCTGTTGGCGGTGCTGTTCTTCATGGGCGGCGGATTGCCGTTTCTCACAGGCGGGGGCAGTGCACCCGTGAGTCAGGTCGGCCAGGCGCCCCCGGCCAGTGGCGGCGCAACTGGCGCTGCGGCCGCTTGCAGGGTCGATGCGGCGAGCCTTGCTGCCTGCAACGCCTTCAGTTCAGCGGACAAGACTTGGGCGGCACTGTTCAAGCAATCGGGCCAGACCTACAAAGCGCCGTCGCTGCAATTTTTTGGTGGCCAGGGGCAATCGGGCTGTGGCGCTGCGCAAAGTGCGATGGGGCCATTTTATTGCCCAACCGATCGCGGCATCTATCTCGACACCGGCTTTTTCGACGAACTCGGTCAGCGTTTCGGCGCCAAGGGCGATTTCGCGCAGGATTATGTGATCGCACATGAATTCGGTCACCACATCCAGAATCTGCTCGGCACGTCCGATCAGGTGCAGCAGCAGCAGGCGCGGGCAAGCCGAACCGAAGGCAACCAGCTTTCGGTCCGGCTTGAGCTGCAGGCCGATTGCTATGCGGGCGTCTGGGGAGCCGCCAATCGCGACAAGCTGGATCCGGGCGACATTGAGGAAGGGCTGACGGCTGCAAACGCAATCGGCGACGATACGCTTCAGAAGGAAGCTCAAGGTCGCGTTGTGCCCGATAGCTTTACCCACGGGACGTCGGCTGAGCGGACCAAATGGCTCAAGCGTGGCCTGGATAGCGGCGATCCTGCGCAGTGCGACACCTTTGCAGGCGCGATCTGAAACGCGGGCATGGCTCTTGATCCCGCGCTGATCTCGATCTGGGCGCATGCACGGGCGGTGTCTCGCAGGATGGCGCCGCCGATGTTGGAAGGATCGATCCTGACGACCGAAGTCGGGCAACCCAACGAGGTGCGGCGGCATATCCTGCTCGATGCACCGAACGGTCTCGAGCATCTCGGCGTCGCGATCGTCGACCCGTTCATCCAGATCAAGGTACCGCTGCCGGCCAAGGATGTCGCAGCCCGGCTGCCGGCGCGTTGGCATGTCGCGCGTACCGGGACGTTCATGTCGATCGATCGGTTGGCAGCGGCCGATGATGTCGTTGCCAAAGGCGACATGACGATCGCGCGCGACCGCGGCGCTTATCGGGCCGGGCTGCTCGCTGAAGACGGTGCCACGATCTGCCGGGGGCGAATGTGTCTTATCGACCGATACGCGATCTTCGATCAGATCGCGGTTGATCCAGCGCATCGTCGAAAGGGTGTCGGCCGCGCGATGATGGCGGCGTTGACCCAGCAGGCACTGCTCGACGGCGCGATCGGCGGCCTGCTGACCGCGACCGACGCCGGCCGCGCGCTCTATCTCCAGCTCGGTTGGAGGGAGCGCGCGCCGTGGACGACGGCGCAGATACCCGCCTGAGCTCAAACCTTGACGAGCATCTTGCCCTTGTTGCCGCCCGAAAACAGGCCCAGAAACGCATCGGGCATCGTCGCCAGCCCTTCGTGCACCGTCTCTTCGCGCTGGAGCTTGCCGCTCTGCAGCCAACCGGCCATGTCGCGATAAAATTCGGCCGCGCGGCCCATATAATCGCTGACGATGAAGCCCTGGATGCGGATGCGCATGCCGATGATCCGCGCCGCATAGCGCAGTTCGGTGGGGGCGCCGGTGTTGTACATGTCGATCATGCCGCAGATCGCAAAGCGCGCGCGTTCATTGGCGAGCGCCAGCGCGGCATCAAGATGTTCGCCGCCGACATTGTCGAAATAGACGTCGATCCCGCTTGGCGCGGCTGTCATCAGTTTTTTTACGAGCGCGCCATCGGCCTTGTAGTCGATCACTTGATCGGCGCCGAGCGACTTAACCCAATCGCATTTGTCCGCGCCGCCGGCGGTGCCGATGACGGTCATGCCCTTGGCCTTAGCGATCTGAACGACCGTCGAGCCGACCGCACCGGCGGCGGCTGACACGAACACGGTATCGCCTTCCTTCGCGCTCGCAACCTCGAGCAGGCCGAAATAGGCGGTCATTCCGGGCATGCCGAGCTGGCCGAGAAACGCCTGAGGCGGCACCCCGAGTTCGGGAAGCTTCTGGCACTGACTGGCCGGGATCACCGCCTCGTCGCGCCAGCCAGCCATGTGGAGCACCATGTCGCCGGCTGCAAAGCCATCTGCCGCGCTCTCGATAATCTCTCCGACGGCGCCGCCCTGCATCGGCTCACCAAGCGCGAACGGCGGGGTGTAGCTTTTCACATCGTTCATGCGCCCGCGCATATAGGGATCAACCGAGAGCCAGCGGTTCGCAATCCGGACCATGCCCGAATCGAGACTTGGCGTCGGTGCTTCAATCATCGCGAAATTATCGTGGTTCGGCATACCCATCGGGCGCGATTTCAGGGACCATGCACGGGCCATCTTGCTCTCCTGCGTTATGTTTTTCGAAGCCGGGGTATGCCCGATGCCCCACAAATTGCAACCACGCGAACCCGGCCCGGGCATTGCCGCCGGCGCACTTCATTGCATTGGCTGGCAACGAGACAAGATGGGGGCGGTTGCATCGGTCTGCACGGGCAGCTAATGGCTCCCCGTCCTGCATTTGGCGAGAAAATCCGGGCGGGGCCGTAGCTCAGATGGGAGAGCGCTGCAATCGCACTGCAGAGGTCAGGGGTTCGATTCCCCTCGGCTCCACCAACCCCAACCGGTAGGTAAAATCGATCGCCTTCGCCACCACGCGAAGGGTCTCTTAACGAAGCTGGTCTAGGTAATAATCTCTTCGATGAGGTTGGAATGCCCAAGGCCGATACACTCTACGTTTATCGTCGCGCTGCCCTTTTCGGCCTGATCTATTTCGCGGCGGCGGCATCGATGATTTCGCTCACCAGGTTCAGCGGCGGTGTCGCGACGGTGTGGCTCGCCTCCGCTGTGTTGATACCCGAACTCGCCACTGCCAATCGCCGCGCCTATCGTGCAACAATTGCCGCGTGCGCCACCGCCAGCTTTTCGGCGACCTGCCTATTCGGATTCGGGCTCGTCGCCGCTGCGCCGCTGATGATCGTCAACATGGCCGAGGCAATGATCATCGCCGAGGTGCTGAGGCGGTTCGGACGGCAAACCAATTATCTCGATTCGCTCGACGGTTTTGCGACCTTCGCCTTCGCGACCGCGATCGGCGCGATCGCAGGCGCCACCATGGGTGCAGCCATCACTGCCTATCTGGGCAAGGCCGCATTCATTCCCACTTGGCGCGACTGGCTGACCGGCCACGGTATGGGGGTGCTCACCTTCGTCCCGGTCATATCCTTATTGTTGAATGGTGAATTCAGGCGCTGGATCGTCGGCATTTCGCAGCGCGAGAGGAACGAGGCAGTGTTCCTCCTGGGGTTGCTGGCGACGGTCAGCATCCTGGTGTTCAACAGTGCAGGCGCACCTGTTCTGTTCGTTCCAATCCTCCCGCTGATGATCGTGACCTTTCGGCTTGATCGCCCGGGGGCGGCGCTGGCGATCGTCATGCTGGCGATCATCGGCGGCATCTTTACCCTGCTCGGTCGCGGACCCATCAACATCATTGCGGCATCGCCCGCGTGGCATGCGCAGATGCTTCAGGCCTATCTGGCGATCACGACATTGACCGCTCTGCCTGTCGCCGCCGAGTTGAAGGAACGACGCGATATTTTCCGTCGGCTGCTCGATAGCGAGGCGCGCTACAAGCTGATTACCGAGAGCGCGAGCGACATGATCGTCAGCATCGATCCCTCCGGGCTTGTTCGCTATGCCTCGCCGTCCGTGCTTGAAGTTACCGGACATTCGCCACAACGCATGATCGGAGTCCATGTCGACAATCTGATTGACGGGCCGCACCGCGAGATCATCGTCGCTGCCTACCGCGCTGCCCTTGAGACGCCGGGCGGCACGTCGCTGATCGAATATCAGGCATCGATCGCCAGTGGCGAAATGCGGTGGTTCGAAACCAACATCCGCAGCATTCTGGACGAAAGCGGCGCGCCATGCGGCGTGGTCAGCGCGACTCGCGACATTTCGCAACGCAAGGAGCTAGAGCTGAGGCTCGCCCACGCCGCGACAACCGATTCGCTCACCGGGCTTGCCAATCGTCGCAAGTTCGATGCGCTGCTCGATCGCGAAATCGAAGACCGGCGAAGCGGCACTGGGCGAACGTGCATCGCCATTTTCGACATCGATTATTTCAAGAGCGTCAACGATGCGCATGGGCACGCTGTTGGCGATCTCGTCTTGGCGACCTTCGCTGCGGCGGCGTTGCGTGTGCTGCGCGCCGGCGACCATATCGCCAGACTGGGCGGAGAGGAATTTGGGCTGATCCTGAGCGGCGCCGATCTTGATCAGGCATCGCGGGTTTGCGAGCGGCTCCGTCAAGCGGTCGCTCAGGACATAACATTGACGTCGACTGGCGCCGAAGTATCGATCACCGTCAGTGCGGGCCTTGCCGAGGTAAACGGCACCTCGTCGCGCCTGCAACTCATGCATGCAGCGGACGAGGCTCTTTACCGCGCCAAGGCGGGCGGACGCGATCAGCTTGCGATCGCCGCCTAGAAGGCAGTGGACGTCGCGGTCAGCGACCGATGCCGGCGGGTCTTCTCTTGCCCCCCGCCGCCGCCTAACACGGGGCATGCCCGATTTTGCCAAACCGTCGGTAGCGACCGATCCGATACCCGCCGCAACCTTGGTCGTATGCCGCGACAGAGCCGGCGGCCCGCCCGAACTGTTGATGGTCGAGCGAGCGCGGGCGATGGCGTTTGCTGGCGGTGCGCTGGTCTTCCCCGGTGGCAGGATCGATCCGGGGGACGCAGCGCTCGCCCAAATCCATGCGCCGGGCGACGAATATGGCGCCGCGCGGATCGCCGCGATCCGTGAAACGATCGAAGAGGCCGGCATCGCAATCGGGGTGGTGCCGCTGCCAGCGACAGATGTTCTCGTTGCGATCAGGCAGGGCCTTCACGATGGCGAGCCGTTCGGCGCGCTGCTCAATGAGCACGACCTGTCGCTCGATCTCTCTGCACTGACCGCTTTTGCGCGCTGGTGCCCCAACCACCCGACCATGCGGATATTCGACACGATGTTCTTTCTGGCCGCACTCCCACACGGGGCGCCGGACCCAATCGTCGACGCCACCGAGAATAGCCGAGTATTCTGGGCTACCGCGCAGCAGGTGCTCGACGACGCCGATGCGGGCTTGGTCGCCATCATCTTTCCCACCCGGCGCAATCTGGAGCGTTTGGCGCTATTCGATGATTTTCATGGCGCGATCAGCGATGCGCGCGCGCACGATATCCGCACCGTAACCCCCTGGACCGAGACGCGAGAAGGGATCGATTTCCTGTGCATCCCGGACGATCTTGGGTATCCCGTAACCGTAGAACCGCTCAGTCGCATTAGGCGAGGTTAACCGCATCGATAGCGGCTGCTCAGTTGGGCAGCGCCGTCGCGTCGACCTTTTCGACCCAATAAGGGAAAAAGGAAGGCTCGCGCGTCGACCAGCCCGATGCCGTCGCCGCTGCCTCGCTGATCGATTGCAGCAACTTGCGGCGCATCTCTGGATGCAGATGCGGCAACGCTGCTGCTGCGCAAAACGCCGCCGGCAACCAGGGACGGATCGGCGCGCCGATCAATCGCTCATACAGGAATCGATACGCCGAGAAGGTCGTCAATCGCCCCTGGCCAAGATCGAAGGCGCTGACAGCAACCAGCTGGCCCAGAAAATCCTCGACCGAATCGAGGCCGCTATCGTCGGGCACCATCACCCGGATATCGGGCAAACGATCATATAGCCGGGCCTGCGCCCTGATGCTCGCGGCTTCCACCACATCCCGAGACCAGCGTTGCAGGGCATCGTCGCGGTCAAGCCCGACATCGAGCGAGCGGCGGACATAACGCTGCGTGGCAGCGCTGAAGCCGGCAAACTCCTTCATTTCCGCCAGCGTCATCACCCCTGCGGCCTGCTTCATCCGTGCACCCATTGCGTGTTCCTGACCCGCTGCCCAATCGCCACTGCCAATCATGCGCCAGGATGGTTAACACTATCCTTAACGATGTTTAGGCAGACGGCATCAAGGCATCATATTCGACACCGCAATGCAACAAAGTTGCGACGGAATTCTGCTGGGCGACATTATGGGTGCGCAACGGAACGGCCGCTGCGCGCGCTGATTTAGCGCTGACGCGCTTTTTCGGCCTTCTCGTCATAGCCCGAAGAGGGCGCCGGATCACCCGTCGTGCCGGGCTGCGTGGCCGATGGTGGATCGGAAGCGTCCATCGATTCATCGAGCCCGCAATCGAGCTGGGCATCCGCAGAAGCTGGATCGCGATCAAGCCGGTGGGCGATCGATTCGTCCTGTCCGGCCTGCTGCCGCGGATCGCATGCGCTCGCCGCATCGGCGTCTGCTGGCTTTGGCGGCGCAACCGAAAGGCTGTCGAGCGCCTTTTGATCGATCGGTGATGGCGTGGTGGTCATGATCATGCTCTCCGAAGACTGTTACAGGAAGAGAACGAACCGGAGACCGCGTCGTTCCTACAATGTGCGCACCGAAACGGTCTGATTGTTCAGCATCGCGGTGCCGAACACCGTCATGAAGGCGATATCGGTCGCGTCGCGACCCACCGAGACCCGCACCAGATCAGTCGCATCGGCCATGCCGGTCGCATCCAGAAGATGCCAGCCACCGTCGAGCCATAGCTCGCAAACGGCGTGGAAGTCCTGCGGATCAACGCCTGGTGCATAGGCCGATACACAGCGGGCGGGAATGCCGCCTGCCCGCGCCAACGCGCACAGCAGATGAGCATAATCGCGACACACGCCGCGCCGTTCGGCAAAGGTCATCATCGCCGTCGTCACGCCACTGCTGACGCCACATTCATATTTCAAGCTGCTTGCCACCCAGTCGCGGAGCGCGAGGGCGAGTACGCCGCCTTCAAGTCCGTCGAACTTGCTGCGGACAAAGCCCTGGAAACGATCCGCCTCGCAATAGCGGCTCGGCAGGAGGTAGCTAATAGCGCAAGCCGGCAGCAATCGAGGCGGCGTCGCTGGCAGAGAAGCAAGGTCGAACATCGGCCGTTCGAGCAAGACGATGGCCCGGTAGCGCGCGCTGAAATTGCCGACGGCGTTGACGAGGCAACGTTGACCGATGCCGTCTTCCCCCGCGACCGCTGCAATCGGTGTGTCGCTCCAGACGATCAGTTCCTGCGTCTCGAGCCGCTGATCGGGCATCGCCGCAGCCTCGATCTGCAACAGGACGTCCGCTGGCTCGTCGATCCAGTAATCAAGCGAAACATCGATCGACAGGCGCATGCCATATCCTGAAAAAAGCCCCGATCAGGGGCGTGGGAGGGGTATGCCCGGGCAAAGAAAAGGCCCGGCGAGTGTCCCCGCCGGGCCAATCCTGAATGATCGATCGATCGACTAGTTCCGGCTGCTGCCAAACAGGCGCAGGATGAACAGGAACATGTTGATGAAATCGAGATACAGCGTCAACGCCGACATGATGATCGTGCGACCTTCATATTCTGTACCCGCGACACCTGCATACATGCTCTTCACCTTCTGCGTGTCGTAGGCGGTCAGGCCAGCGAACAGCAGCACGCCAATCGCGCTGATCACGAGCGACAGCGGGCCGGACTGAAGGAACAGGTTGACCAGACTGGCGACGATCAGACCGACAAGACCCATGATCAGGAAGGTGCCGAACGCCGACAAATCCTTCTTCGTCGTATAGCCCCACAGGCTGAGGCCCGCAAAGCCAGCGGCCGTCGCGAAGAACGCGCCTGCAATCGAGGTATCGGTATACTGCAGGAAGATCGTCGACAGCGACAGGCCCATTGCCACGGCAAAGCCCCAGAACATCGCCTGGAGCGTGCCCTGCGACATCCGTGCCTGACCAAAGCTCATCCCGAAGACAAAACCCAGTGGCGCCAGCATGAACACATATTTCAGCAGGCCCGGCCCACCAAACACCTGTGCCGCCAGACCGCTATACGCGAAGCCGAGCGCGACGATGCCCGTCAGCAATACGCCCGACGTCATATAGTTATAAACCGAAAGCATGTAGGACCGCAGCCCGGCGTCATACGCAGCGCCGCGGACGCCAGCGTCCCTTGCGAAGGCCGCAGCAGTCGGCTTGGGATCAGACCAATTAGCCATTTCGAATACACTCCGTTGCCCGGCAACCGGCCGGATGCCAGCAATATCGGCGCTTCCCCCGTGCTTTTCAAGCGAATCAGTTTGTCTCGATTGTTGCTGGCCACCAAAATCGCTGCGTGATGCAGCGGTGGTTCACAGGCTTGCCGCCCCCACCTCCCGCCGCCAGCGGTTTGCGTTCGGTCGGCTCAGAGTTGCAGGCACTGACCGATGGTGAAATGCGGGCTGCGCGCGAATTGGGGTCCCGCTCCGTTACTGCCTCTGCTAGCCCGGAAAAAAATCGGCATAAGGGAGCAAACATGGCGGGGATCGAAGCGGCACAGGCAAGCGCGATCGCCGAGCCAAAAACACCCACCTACGCCTGGTACGTGCTCGCCATCCTGTTCTTTGTCTATGTGCTGAACTTCGTCGATCGCCAGATTATTTCGATCCTGGCCCAAGACATCAAACGCGACCTCCATCTCAAGGATGAGGATCTCGGGTTCCTCTATGGCACCGCATTCGGGGTGTTTTACGCGCTGTTTGGCATCCCGCTTGGGCGCCTGGCAGATAATTGGCACCGCGTCCGCCTGTTGACGATAGGCCTGTCGCTTTGGTCGGCAATGACGGTGTTGTCGGGCTTTTCGAAATCCGGCGGGATGCTCGCCGGCGTCCGCGTCGGCGTCGGCATTGGCGAGGCCACCGCGAGCCCATCGGCCTATTCGCTGTTGTCGGACTGGTTTCCCCGCCGGCGGCGGGCGACCGCGCTCGCGATCTATTCGGCGGGGCTTTATGTCGGTGGCGGCTTGTCGCTCGGCATTGGCGGGTTGATCGTCAAGGGATGGAACAGCGCCTACCCCGCGGGCGGACCGCTCGGGCTGGTCGGCTGGCAGGCAGCGTTCCTGATGGTCGGTGCACCGGGGCTGGTCCTTGCGCTGCTGGTAGCGACGCTTCGCGAGCCGATCCGCGGGCAATCGGAAGGGCTGGTCGCCCCTGAACCGCATCCAGCCCCATTCCGCACCTTCCTGCAGGAACTGGTGACGATCATCCCGCCGCTGACGCTGATCGGCGCCGCGATGGGGGGTACCCGCGCCTTGATCAACAACCTGATCGGGCTTGCGGTGGTCGTCGCGATCGTCACGGGCCTGATCGCGCTTGGCGAGCCAAAGCTGCAGTGGATCGCGGTGGGCATCGGCGCCTATGCGGTGTTTTCCTGGGGCAGCGCGCTCAAGCGCCGCGATGCGCCGGCCTTTGCATTGATCGTCGGCAACCCGGCGCTGCTGTTCACCGTCGTCGCCTATGGCCTCAACGCCTTCCTCAGTTACACCGTGACCTTCTGGGCACCTTCCTATGCCACGACGGTGCTCGGCCGGCCGCTTGCCGAGGCGGGCTTCGTGATCGGCGGCATGGGTGCGATGTCTGGATTTCTTGGCGTCACGATCGGCGGGCTCGTTGCCGACCGGCTGCGTCGGAACAATCCGGCGGGACGACTGCTGGTGGTGATGTTTGGCGCGGTGGTGCCATCTATTGCGATTGCCGTCGCCTTCACGACAACCACGCCGGCATTGTTTTATCTGATGCTTTTCCCGGCCCAGGCCTTTGCCAGCTGTGCGCTAGGCGCGGCGGCGGCGACCACGCAGGACCTGGTGCTACCCCGCATGCGGGGGACGGCGACTGCGACCTTCTTTATCGGGACGACGCTGCTCGGCTTGTCGATGGGCCCGTATCTGGCGGGCCGCATCTCGACATTGTCTGGGAGCCTGTCGACGGGTGTGCTGTCGATGCTGGTGGTGGTGCCGGTAACGCTAGCCGCGGCGATAATGGCTTATCGGCTCGTGCCCGCCGCAGAGGCCAATCGCGAGCAACGCGCCCGTGCCGCCGGAGAGATCATCTAAGCCGTCACTTAACCCTCAGCCGGCAGCGAACACCCCGCACGCGATCCGCGCGCCGCTATTGCCCGAAGGATCGGTCGTCAGATCATCACTCGCGGCATGGATCACGATCGCGCTGCCATCGTCATCGAGCAACCCTGCCAGCGTTGCCCCAGGGACGACGATCCCAAGCGTTCCGCGGCCGTCCTTTCCGATCACGAGATTGGGCAGGTCTCCCTCATGAGGGCCGGCGGGATTGAGCGAGCCGTGCTTGGTGCCAGTCGGATTCCAGTGCCCGCCGGCTGTCATGAAACCGGGCGCATCGCAGCGCCCCACGGTGTGAACATGCGCGCCGTGCGTGCCCGGCGTCAGCCCGGTCGCGTCGATCGTGATCCGCAGACCCCCGATCGCCTCACGCGCCGTTGCCCGGCCCGCAGCAACCCCGGCCTCGGTCAAAAGTGGCGCCAACGCAATCCCTCCGCCGGGGATCTGCACGCCCATATGTTGCTCGGAATCGGCACAACCGCCAATCGACAACAGCGCAACCGCCGCCACTCCCGTGATCGCATTCCGCATCGATTTTACTCCCGGTGCATCCAGCGTCGATCGCCGGATAGGATATGCTTGTCTTAGCCCAGCCGCTCCCCGCCCGCCAAGGCCGCAAATATGATTCCGGCGCTTTTGCAGGACGATGGGCGTCCCTTGATCGTCTTGGAACGGTGGTACGTATAGATCACGATGCATCGCGCGCGCCAACGCAGATTGCTGTCGAACAAGACTGTATCGGCACAGCTTCTTGACCCTGCTTGCCCGCCTGCCCCATAGCGTCGGCATGGGAGCTGGTGCCACTATCGCTGAAATGTCGTTCGAGGATGCCCTGCGCGAACTCGAATCGATCGTCGCGCGCCTCGAAAGCGGCGACGAGCAGCTCGATACGTCGATCGCTCTTTACGAGCGCGGCAATCAACTTCGTCAGCGCTGCGCCGACCGACTCGACGCAGCGCAGGCCCGTATCGAGGCAATCCGCCTCGACAGCGATGGCCGTCCCACCGGCACCACCAATTTTGCAGCGGGCTAATTCAGGCATGGCGCAGTCGTTAACGCTAAAGTCGGCACTGACCGAAGTGTCGGCAGAGATCGATCAGCGCTTTGATGCGCTGCTGGCGATTCCCGACGATCCGCGCGCCGATCTCTACCGCGCAATGCGCCACGCAGCGATCGGCGGTGGCAAACGGCTGCGCCCGTTGCTCGTTGTCGCCACCGCGCGCCTGTTTGGCGTCGATCGCGAATGCGCCGGGCGCGTGGCGGTCGCGATCGAATGCGTGCACGTATATTCGCTGATCCATGATGATCTGCCAGCAATGGACGATGATGATCTTCGCCGCGGTAAACCAACCGTCCACAAGCAATATGGCGAGGCGACGGCGATCCTGGCGGGCGATTGCCTTCATGCATTGGCGTTTGAAGTGCTCGCCGATCCACTGACGCATGCCGATCCGTTCGTGCGCGCCGAGCTGGTGCTCGATCTGGCACGCGCCGCCGGACCAACCGGCATGGCGGGCGGACAGATGATGGACATCGAGGCAGAAAAGGCGAGCTTCGATCTGCCCACTATCACCCGGCTGCAGGCGATGAAGACGGGCGCGCTGATCGCCAGCGCCGTCGAAGCGGGCGCGATCCTGGGCAAGGTGTCGCCCGAAGCGCGCACCGGCTTGCGCGGCTATGCGCGCGACGTGGGCCTTGCCTTCCAGATCGCCGACGATCTGCTTGATTACGAAGGCGACGAGGACAAGATGGGCAAGCGCGTCCACAAGGATCAGGAAGCCGGCAAGGAAACCTTTCTCAGCCTGTTGGGCGTCGACCGTGCGCGTGAACAGGCGCGCATGCTGGTCGATCAGGCGGTGCATCACCTCCACAGCTATGGTGCAGAGGCCGATCTGTTGCGCGATATCGCGCGCTTCACACTTGAGCGCGATCGGTGAGTTTGCGCACCGGGGTCTATCCCGGCACCTTCGATCCCGTCACGCTTGGCCATATCGACATCATCAGGCGCGGCGCAAAGCTGGTCGACCGGCTCGTGATCGGCGTGACGACCAATCCTTCGAAATCGACGATGTTCACCCTGGATGAGCGGCTGGCGATGGTTCAGCGCGAGGCGAGTAACATCAGCGGCGAAATCCATGTCGTCAGCTTTGACTCGCTGTTGATGGATTTCGCCGAGCGCGAAGGTGCGGGTCTCATCTTGCGCGGGCTGCGGGCAGTGACCGATTTCGAATATGAATATCAAATGGTCGGGATGAACCAGCAGCTCAACGATCGCATCGAAACGGTGTTTTTGATGGCGGGTATTGCGCTGCAGCCAATCGCCTCGCGCTGGGTGAAGGAAATCGCGATGTTCGGCGGCGATGTCCGCAAATTCGTTTCGTCCGCGGTGAATGCCGATGTGGTGGCCCGGGTCAACCAGATCGGGCGCAGGGGCAGCTGATCGCCGGCCGGCGATGTTCAGATTGGCGCAACCCGGGATTTGCTCTAAGCGCCCCCGGATACTGCTTTGGTGCGGGGATGTGATGCGTTTTATTGCCAGCCTGATGATTGCCGTTGGATGTGTGTTCGCCGTGCCTGCTGCGGCGCAGGTGATCGATGTGCCGGGAAGGCCACCGGCCCCAACGGCTGCCGACAAGGAAAATGTTCTGCTGCTCGATCTGTCGACCGGTGGCCGGGTCACGATCGTGCTGCGCCCCGATGTCGCGCCCAAGACAGTCGAGCGCATCAAGATTCTTACCCGCGAGCATTTCTATGACGGGCTGCTGTTTCACCGCGTGATCGACGGTTTCATGGCGCAGACCGGCGATCCCAAGGGCGATGGCAGTGGCGGATCGAAGCTGCCTGAGTTGAAGGCCGAGTTCAACTATCTGCCGCATGTTCGCGGGGCGGTATCGGCTGCACGCGCGCAATCCGACGATAGCGCCAACAGCCAGTTCTTCATCGTCTTTCAACCGACGCTGAAGCTCGATGGTAAATACACCGTGTTCGGCCGGGTGATCTCTGGAATGGAATTTGTCGATGCGGTCGAACGCGGTGAGCCGCCGTCAAACCCGTCGAAGATCGTCCACGCCTATATCGCCGCCGATGGCCCGCCATCCTATTCCCCCGCCCCCCTGGCAGCGCCGCCGGCGGGATTGGGAGAAGCAGTGACCCTGCCGGGTGCCGGCGCCGCGCCAACGCCCAAGCCAAAGGCTGCGCCACGATCCGCTCCTGCCGCGCCCGCGCCCAAGAAACGCAAATGACGATGCCAGCCGCCAGCCAGCGCTGACGGCAATCAGGGGAGCGCGGGGTGAAGGTCGATCTGTTCGATTTCGATCTGCCGCAGGCCAACATCGCCTTGCGCCCGGCGTCGCCGCGCGATTCGGCCAGGCTGCTGGTGGTCGCGCGCGACGCGGTGCGCGATGCGATCGTCTCGGCGCTGCCACAGGAACTCCGGGCGGGCGATATGCTCGTGTTCAACGATACGCGTGTCATACCAGCACAGCTCGAGGGGGTGCGCCGGGCAACCGCAGCAAGCAGCGTCGACGCCAAGATCGGCGCAACCCTGCACAAGCGCGAAGGGCCACGGCGGTGGCGCGCCTTTATCCGCAACGCCAAAAGGCTACGCGATGGCGACCGAATCGATTTCGGCAACGACGTTATTGCCCGCGCTTCGGATCGCGGGTCCGATGGCAGTTTCTTGCTGGATTTTGACGGCGATACCCCGGTGGAGTTGCTGCTGGATCGAGCAGGGCGGATGCCGCTGCCGCCCTATATCGCCGCCCGCCGCCCTGCCGATGCGCGCGATCTGGATGACTACCAGACGATGTTTGCGCGCGAAAAGGGCGCGGTGGCCGCGCCGACAGCCGCGCTGCATTTCACGCCCGCGCTGATCACCGCGCTCGACGGAGCGGGGATCACCCATGCGACGCTAACCCTGCATGTTGGCGCGGGCACCTTCCTTCCGGTCAAGGCCGACGATACCGACGATCATGCCATGCACGCCGAATGGGGACGAATCGATTCCGACACCGCCGATGCCCTCAACGCCGTTCGCGCCCATGGCGGGCGGATCATCGCGGTCGGCACCACCAGCCTGCGCCTCATCGAAAGTGCCACTGGCGCAGATGGCATCATCAGGCCGTTTGAAGGCGATACGGCGATCTTCATCACGCCGGGCTATCGCTTTCGCGGAATCGACGGGCTGATCACCAATTTTCACCTGCCGAGATCGACATTGTTCATGCTGGTATCGGCGCTGATGGGGATAGAGACGATGCACGCGGCCTATCGCCACGCCATCGAATCGGGCTATCGCTTCTATAGCTATGGCGATGCCAGCCTGCTGCTTCCCTGAAAGGCTTCCTCGATGCGCCCCCTCGTCCTTGCGCTCGCGCTGATCGCCGGTCCGGCACTTGCCCAGCGCACGCCCGCGCCCGATGCAGCGGCTGCTTCGCGCACCCCGCCAATCACCCAACCGCCAACCGCGACGATCATGGCTGAACCGGTCGCGCTGATGATCGGCGCCTGCGACGCCAATGGCGATGCCGAAGTGACCCGGGTGGAATTGAAGGCATGCGTGGCGCGCAGTTTCGACAGCATCGACACCGCCAAGGCAGGCGCGATTGGCTATATCGCCTTTGCCGATTGGGCAGAGCGCTGGCTGGGAGATCGCAACGCGCTGCCCAGCCCGTTCGAAACCGACAGCAGCGGTGACAACAAGATCTCGCTGGCCGAGATGCAGGCACAGTTCGACAAGACCTTCACACGGCTCGATCGCGACAAGGACGGCGTGCTGAAGCGGAGCGAGTTGCTGACGCTTGATGGCGCCCGCGGCGGCGGTTTTGGCCGGGGCGCCGAAGACGGTGGCCGACGCGGGCGGCGCCAACGACCGGAACTGCAATGACGGCGCGGCGGGACACGCCGCCGGCAGCACCGCGCTATCGGCTGGCGATCTTCGATTTCGACGGGACGCTGGCAGACAGCGCCGATTGGTTTTTGTCGATCGCAGACGATCTTGCCGATCGTTTCAAGTTCAAGCACGTCACTCAAGCCGAAGTGGAGGCGCTGCGCGGACAGAATACGCGCGACGTGATCCGTTATCTTGGCATCCCGCGCTGGAAGCTGCCGGCAATGGCCCGCTATGTTCATGCGCTGCTCGGCGAACAGGTCGACAGAATTTCGCTTTTCGATGGCGTCGGCGAGGTGATCGGGCAGCTGACTGGCGCCGGCGTAAGGATCGCCCTCGTCACATCGAACGCCGATGCCAATGCGCGCGGCATCCTGGGCCCCGACATCGCAGCGCAGATCGATTATTTCGAATGCGGCGCCTCGCTGTTTGGGAAAGCTCGATTGTTCAGGCGGGTCATGAAGCGCGCTGGCGTATCGGCGCATGAGACGATCGCGATCGGCGACGAAACCCGCGATCTGATCGCGGCACGAAAGGCTGGCATCGATTCCGCCGCCGTCCTGTGGGGCTATGCCAATCGCGAGGCGCTGGCGGCGCTCGGGCCCAAGGTGTTGTTCGACGACCCTGCAGACGTGATGCACTACATCGTTGGTACGGAACAGGTGGCACGATAATGCCGCCGCGCTTTGACTTCACGATCGAGCAGACCGATGGGGCGGCGCGCACCGGCACGATCGCGATGCGGCGTGGGACGATCCGCACGCCCGCCTTCATGCCCGTGGGAACGGCGGCGACGGTGAAGGCGGTAAAGCCTGGCGATGTGCGGGCAGCGGGCGCTGACATCATCCTGGGCAATACCTATCACCTCATGCTCCGCCCCGGCGCCGAGCGGGTGGCGCGGCTTGGCGGTTTGCACGGCTTCATGGGGTGGGACCGGCCGATCCTGACCGACAGCGGCGGCTATCAGGTGATGAGCCTATCCGACCTCACCACCCGCAGCGAGGACGGCGTCACCTTCAAGAGCCATCTCGACGGCAGCCGGCATACGCTTTCGCCCGAACGATCGATCGAAATACAGCGGTTGCTGGGATCAGACATCGTCATGGCCTTTGACGAACTGGTCCCAACCACGTCGACCCCGGAAGTTCAGGCAGCGGCGATGGCGCGATCGATGCGCTGGGCAAAGCGCAGCCGCGATGCCTTTGACGCCGATCGAGAGCGGGGCGGCGCGCATGCCGAGGGCGCGGCGATCTTCGGCATCCAGCAGGGTGCGCTCGATCAACGGTTGCGGCTCGAAAGCGCACAGGCGCTGATCGAGATCGGTTTCGATGGCTATGCCGTCGGCGGGCTCGCCGTTGGCGAAGGGCAGGAGGCGATGTTCGGTTGCCTCGATTTTGCGCCAGGCCAATTGCCCGCAGACAAGCCGCGCTATCTGATGGGGGTCGGGAAGCCCGACGACATCGTCGGTGCGGTCGAGCGCGGCATCGACATGTTCGATTGCGTGCTGCCGACGCGTTCTGGGCGTACCGGCCAGGCCTTCACCCGTTCCGGCCCGATCAACATCCGTAACGCGCGGTTCGCCGAGGACACCGGGCCGCTCGACCCGAATTGCCCCTGCCCTGTCTGTGCGGGCTGGAGCCGCGCCTATATCCACCACCTCGTCCGTTCTGTGGAAATTCTGGGTGCGATGTTGATGACGGAGCATAATCTGTGGTTTTATCAGACGCTAATGAGCGATCTGCGCACCGCCATCCATGAACGGCGGCTAACTTCCTTCGCGCAGGTGTTCAGAATTGCCTATGCTGGTGATCCGACAGGCGTTTAAGGAGGAGGCCCCAATGGCCGAGATGAACGAGATCGAAGCCGCAGCGCACGCCGCCAAGCGCGTCCGCGAAGCCGCCGAAAAGACGCAGCGCGAATCGAGCGCCGATTGGCCACTGCTCCAGATCGGCATCGGCATTGGCGTTGGATCAGCCGCGCTGGCGGCGGCGCTGCTCTACGCCAGCCGATCGCGCAAGGACCGCGGCTGAGGTGACCACGGCCCGGCGCGTGGCAGCGGCACGCCGCTGGTTCCGTCTGCTAGGGCACGCGCCGATCACCCACGCTGGCGCGACGATCATTGCCGCGCCCTGGGCGCCCGATGTGTGGGACGCGAATTTCGTCACCGCCGATGAAGGCGCGGATCCAACTGCGGTGATCGCGGCACTCGATGCGCAGATGGGCCATAGCCGGTGGCGGGTGATCAATGCCGATGTCCTGAACGACGCCGCGTTCGAAGCGGCGATAGCGCTTGCCGATTTCCGGCAAGGCGCGCCGATCATCGAGATGCTTGCAAGCGGCCCAGTCGCGTCATCCCGGCCCCTGCCGCCAATCGCAGTGCGCCCGGTTTCCACCGAGGCAGACTGGCACGCGCTGGCAGCGCTTGTGCGGATCGACCATGCCGAGGGCAAGCGCACTGGTGAGCTGAGCGACACCGTCGGCGAGGGTCTGATCGAAGTCATGCGCCGCCGTGCGCCACCAAGCGAATTCCTGATCATCGCGCTGGATGGCAGCGATGTTGGTTACGGAATGATCGTTGCCTGCCCCGGCGGCCTTGGACTGATCGAAAGCCTGTTCACTATTCCCCAAGCGCGCGGCCAGGGCGTAATGTCTGCGTTCATCGTGACGGCGACGGATCGGCTTCGAGCGCAGGGATGCGACGGCATCTTCCTTGATGCCCATGCCGAAGATCGACCGAAGCAACTCTATGCCAGCCTGGGCTTCGAGCCGGTTGCGATCGCGCGGCGCTGGGCGCGGCAGATTCCGCTTCCCCGAACCACAGCGTCCCGATATTCAAGTGTCATAGTCGATTGACACGCTCAATCGTTGCGACAAAACTATCGTTCTTTTCCCCCC
>JBBQAG010000085.1:0-10660 GCA_038315875.1 Sphingomonadales bacterium
ATGCCAAGGCCCGGGATTAGCGCGTTGACGACCCCGCGCGCGGCGGCTGCTGCGACGGCTGCGCCTTCGCCCTTTTCCTTTGCCGGCGTATCGACATCGGCGCCGAGCGCAGCCGTCAGCCTGTCGATCTCGGCGGCGATCAGCGTGCAGCTCTTGGTGTTCTCCGACGAATAGGGCGCAGATGCTGCGAGTTGCAGGATTTCCGGAATCTTCTCCTTCTCGATCCGTGTATCGCGAAGCGGCTGGGTGGCGGCGCGCTCGACGCCGCCTTTGACGCTGTCGTCCCTTTGTTGCGCGGTGGCGGGGGATAGCGCGAGCGACGCGCTGGCCAGGGCGATCATTATCTTGAGGCGCATCACTGTCTCCATCTTTCTCGTCATGCCAAATGCCGGGAGGAAAGCTAACCAGGCACAAGGCGCAAGTCTAAGCCGATCGGGCACCTGTGAGGCCCAGAAGCGTCGCTTGCGCTAGCGCTTCATTGCCTCGAGCAATTGCTTCACCTCCTGCGAACGGCCACGCGGCAGAATCAGCACGTCATTGCCGCTGGCGACGACGATCAGATCCGACACGCCGACCATCGCGATCCGGACGCCATCGCTGCGCACCAGGCAATCGACGGTATCGAGCGTGACGACATCGCCGTGGCAGACATTGCCCGCGCCATCGCCGTCGCTGAGCGCGTGGAGGGCATCCCAACTGCCGACATCGCTCCAGCCCATGCTGACGGGGACGACCGCCACGCGATCGGCCTTTTCCATCACCGCGTAATCGATCGAATCGGCGGGCGACGCGGCAAAGGCAGCGGCATCGGGCATGATCCGCGTATGGGTTCGCGTCGCGCCTGCCATCGATTGCCGAACCGCGGTGAGCATCTCTGGCGCATGATGCTCGAGCGCTGCCAGATAACAGTCAGCGCGAAACAGGAAGATGCCGCCATTCCAGTAATGATCGCCGGCCGCCAGCATCGCCTCGGCACGGTCGAGCGGGGGTTTTTCAACGAAATGGGCGACGCGGAAAACGCCGGGATCGCGTTCCTCCCCGCGCTTGATCCAGCCATAGCCCGTCTCCGGCGCGCGTGGATCGATCCCGAAGGTGACCAGCCATCCGTCGCGCACCATTGGCAGCGCACGCTCGATCGCTGCATGAAAGGCCGCCACGTCATTGATGACATGATCCGATGGCATCACCAGCAGTGGCTGTTCGCCCCCGCCAGCAGCGATCGCGGCAAGCGCGATGGCGGGCGCTGTGTTGCGACCGGCGGGCTCGAGGATCAGCGCCTGCGCGGCGACGCCGACGGTCTCGAGCTGCGCCTCGATCATATCGGCGTGCGCTGCGTTGGCGACCACGATTGGCTTGGCGAAATTGCTGCGATCGCGTGTCCGCATCGCCGTCAACTGCAGCATCGTCTCCTCCGCCGTTAGTGCCAGCATCTGCTTGGGCATTTCGGGGCGCGACATCGGCCATAATCGCGTGCCCGCGCCGCCCGAAAGAATAACCGGGATGACCGCGTCGGCTGGGGACATTCGATGCTCCTGTTGGTGCCACTGCCTTAGGCGCGGACGGGGGGGAAGACCATCATCAACCCGCTCGGCGCGCCTTCGTTCAATTTAAGTGCCCGGTCTCTCCATTCGCCCCGCCTCGTGTCGGAATTGTTTACACTTTGGGATTAGGGCGGCAGGGCGATGATCAGGCTTTTCAAGCATTATGTGCCAAACGCCGTGCTGTTGCTCGGGCTGTTGGATATTGTCGTGCTGATCGCTGCGGCCGAGCTTGGCTGGGTGGTACGCGCCGGGCAGATCGGCATGCTGATCGAACCGATCCAGGCACGCATTCCGCAACTCGCCAGCTTTGCCTTCTCGCTCGAGATGGCGATGATCGCGGTTGGCGTCTACGGACCGGGCGCGCTGCAATCGCTGCGCTTTGCAACCGCGCGGCTGATCGTCGCGGTATCGCTTGGCGTTATCCTGCAGAGCGTGATCTTCTTCATCGTTCCCGAACTGACCTTTTGGCGTTCCAACCTGTTGTACGCGATGGGTTTTGCCGTCGTCGGCTCGATTGCGCTGCGGATCCTGCTGGGCAAGACGCTTGGCAGCCAGGCGTTCAAGCGGCGGATCGTCGTGCTTGGCGCGGGGCTTCGTGCGCAGCGGCTGAAAATGCTGGCGCAGCGCCCCGGATCGGCCTTCGTCGTCGTCGGCTATGTATCGATGAGCGAGGCCAATCGCGTGATCCCGGAAGCGATCGCGCGCGATGCAATCTACAATCTGGCCGATCATGTCGTTCTGCTCAACGCAAGCGAAGTGGTGCTGGCGCTGGAGGAACGGCGCAACGCCCTGCCGCTGAAGGACCTGCTGCGAATCAAGACGACTGGCGTGCACGTCAACGAGATATCGACCTTCCTCGAACGCGAAACGGGTCGGGTCGATCTCGACAGCGTCAACCCCAGTTGGCTGATCTTTTCCGACGGCTTTTCATCGGGCCGGATGCTTTCGGGCATGTTCAAGCGGCTGTTCGATATCGCTGCCAGCCTGGCGCTGCTGGTGCTCACCCTGCCAGTGATCGTGATCACCGCGATCGCGATAAAGGCCGAGAGCAAGGGCCCCGCCTTCTACCGCCAACGCCGGGTCGGGCTCTATAATGTCGGTTTCGATATCATCAAATTGCGCTCGATGCGGCAGGATGCCGAAGTCGCCGGCAAGGCGGTGTGGGCGGAAAAAGACGATCCGCGCATCACTCGCATCGGCCGGTTCATCCGCAAGGTGCGGATCGACGAACTGCCCCAGGCGTGGAGCGTGCTGAAGGGCGAGATGAGCTTTGTCGGCCCGCGCCCCGAACGGCCGCAGTTCGTCGAGGACCTCGAACAGAAGCTGCCTTATTATGCCGAGCGCCACATGGTGAAACCCGGCATCACTGGCTGGGCGCAGATCAACTACCCATATGGCGCCTCGATCGAGGATAGCCGCCAGAAGCTCGAATACGACCTTTATTACGCCAAGAATTATTCGCCGTTCCTCGATCTGCTGATCCTGTTGCAGACGATCCGGGTGGTGCTGTGGCCCGAGGGCGCACGCTGAGATGGCATCCGCCACCTTGATCTTATGGGCTTATGCCCTTGTTGCGTTGTCCTTTGGTGCGCTCGCTCTGGCGCAGCTTAGGCGAGCGGGCACTGGCTTGCCGCGGCTTGCCTTCATCGTCGCGCTGGGGATGACGGCCTTGTGGGGCCTCACGATCGCCGGCATCGGCACCGAAGACTTGGCGCGATGGATCGTCGAAAGCGCCCGCAACGTGGCGTGGCTGTGCTTCATGATGGCGCTCGTCAAGCGCGACCGGGGCACGCCGGCGATTACGCCAGTGGCGGTCGTCTACGGCATTGAGATCGCGCTGATCCTTGCCGGCGCGATGCTGGCCATTTCAGCTGCGTCGATCGCCGACCCAGTGGCAGCAGCGGCGATCTCCAGCGTCGCGATGGTCATCAGGATGATGATTGCGGTGACGGCTTTGGTGCTCGTCCAGCATCTCTACAGCGCCGTAGCCCCGGCCGCGCGTGGCGGCATCCTGCTCGCGGTGATCGCCCTGGCGGCGATGTGGACGCTCGATCTGGCGCTTTATACCATCCGCTACCTTCAATTCGCTTCGGTGCCGCAATGGATCATCGTGCGCGGGGTGGCGATGCTGCTGATCGCGCCGCTGTTTGGCCTCGCTGCGCATCGCGGCGGTGATTGGACGCTCAATTTCTCGCGGACGCTTGCCTATCAGTCGCTGTCACTGGTGGCGACCGGCCTCTACATCCTGATCGTGGTGCTGGCGACAAGCGCGATTTCGGCGATCGGCGGGCCGCAGGTGCGGCTGTTTCAGACGGCGTTCGTGTTTGGATCGACTGCCGCGATGTTCACCTTTGTCTCGACGCCGTGGCTGCGCGCCTGGCTCAAGGTGAAAATTGCCAAGCATTTCTTCAGCCACCGCTATGATTATCGCGCCGAATGGCTTCGCTTTACCGACACTCTTGGCAAGCCGGGCGATGGCGCTGCACCGCTTGAGCAGCGCATCGTCAAGGCCGTCGCCGATCTCACCGATTCACCCGGCGGCCTGCTGCTCGTCCCCGATGGCAGCGGGCTTGGCATTGGCGAGGACTGGAACTGGGATCGCGCCGGCCTGCCCGCGCAGGGCGGGGAGGCGGCGCTTGCCCGGTATCTCGAGACCACGAGCCGGATCATCGAGCTCGATGCCGTGCGCAGCGACGGCGGCGATGCCGAGGAACGGCGCTGCGTGCCGTTGTGGATGCTCGATCGCAGCGATGCCTGGGTGCTGGTGCCGCTCGTCCATTTCGGCAAACTGGCAGGCGTGCTGTTGCTCGCGCGACCACCGATCGATCGATCGCCCGATTGGGAGGATCTCGATCTGTTGCGGATCGCCGGGCGGCAGGTGGCGAGTTATCTGGCCGAGGCGCGCGCGCATGAGGCGCTTTCCGATGCCCAGCGCTTCGACGAATTCAACCGCCGCTTTGCCTTCATCATGCATGATATCAAGAATATCGTCAGCCAGCTGAGCCTGGTTGCCCGCAATGCCGAACGCCATGCCGAAAATCCCGATTTCCGGGCGGACATGATCGAGACGCTCAAAGGATCGGCAGCGCGCATGAACGATCTGCTCGCGCGGCTTTCACAGCATCACAATGGCCGAGCGGAGCCACTTGAACCCGTAGCGATCATGTCGGTCGTCGAGCGGGTTGCGGCTGGGCGGCGGGCGCTGCACCCGGTTGTTGCCGGGGGCGATCGCGATGCGCTAGCGCTCGCGGACGCTGCTCGATTGGAGCAGCTGCTTGCCCACTTGGTCCAGAACGCGATCGAGGCGAGCCCGGCTGGTGACCCAGTGACGATCAACGTGGCCCGCGCCGACAACGAAATCGCCATCGATGTGATCGATCACGGGACGGGGATGAGCCCCGGATTTGTCCGCGATCGGCTGTTCAAGCCCTTTGTGTCATCAAAGCCCGGTGGTTTCGGGCTTGGTGCGTTCGAGGCGCGCCAGCTTGCCGAGGCGATGGGCGCCCGGGTCGAGGTATTCAGCCGGGAGGGCGAGGGGACGCGCTTTCGTGTCTCGCTTCAAGGCGCCGCCACGACGCCGTCGCTGATCGGGAAGGCGGCATGAACAGCGTGCGCAAATTGCTGATCGTCGAGGATGATCTGGGCCTTCAGCGGCAACTGCGCTGGGCCTATGATGGCTATCACGTGCTCGTTGCCACCGACAGGGCCGAGGCGATCGACCTGCTGCGCGCCGAGGAACCCGATGTGGTAACGCTCGATCTTGGCCTGCCGCCTGATCCCGACGGGGTGAGTGAGGGGTTTGCGACGCTTGATGCGATCCTGTCGCTCAAGCCCGATACCAAGGTGATCGTTGCCTCCGGCCACGGCGCGCGCGACAGTGCGCTTCGGGCAATCGAACACGGCGCCTGGGATTTCTATCAAAAGCCGATCGATATCGATGCGCTTGGATTGATCGTGTCGCGCGCGTTCCACGTCCAGGCGCTGGAGGCGGAGAACCGCCGGCTTGCGTCCAATATCGTCGGCACGACGGTGCTTGGCGGGATGATCACCACCGCACCCGAAATGCTGAAGGTAACGCGCACGATCGAGCGCGTGGCGGCGGCCGATGTTTCGGTGATGCTGCTTGGCGCAAGCGGCACTGGCAAGGAATTGCTGGCGCGCGGCCTGCACGATGCGAGCCCACGGCGGGGGGGCGCGTTCGTCGCGATCAATTGCGCGGCGATCCCCGAGACGCTGCTCGAAAGCGAGCTGTTCGGTCATGAAAAGGGCGCGTTCACGGGCGCTGTCAAGACGACCGAAGGCAAGATCGAACAAGCGCAGGGCGGCACCCTGTTCCTCGACGAAGTGGGCGATATTCCGCTGCCGCTGCAGGTGAAGCTGCTGCGTTTCCTGCAGGAGCGCGTGATCGAACGGATCGGCGGCAGGCGCGCAATCGCCGTCGACACCAGGATCGTCTGCGCGACGCACCAGGATATTGATGCGATGGTCGCAGCGGGCAGCTTCCGCGACGATCTCTATTATCGGCTTGCTGAAATCGTCGTGCGGATCCCATCGCTTGCCGAGCGCCCCGGCGATGCCGGTTTGCTCGCGCGGCATTTCCTGAAGAAATACGCCAAGGCGATGCAACCGGGGGTAACGAGCCTTGCCCCCGATGCACGCGACGCGATCGACGCCTGGCGCTGGCCGGGCAATGTGCGCGAACTGGAAAATCGGATGAAGCGCGCCGTGATCATGGCCGACGGCAAGGCGATCACCGCCGCCGATCTCGATCTTGCAGAAGTGCTGGGCGAAGCGCCGTCGCCGATCAACCTGAAGGCGGCGCGCGAAAGCGCCGATCGCCAGGCCATCCGCCATGCCCTTGCTCGTGCCGAGGGCAATATCTCCAACACAGCGAAGCTGCTCGGCATCAGCCGGCCGACGCTCTATGATTTGTTGAAATCCTATGATCTTCAAGCCTGATCGTTTCCGTCCTCGGGGTGTTGGCGCGCTGTTGGCGATTGCCGGCACGCTGGCCTTGGTCGCAGGACAAAGCCCGGCCCACGCCGATGCCGCCGGTGCCCGGCAGGAGCTGGCACTGAGCCTGAAGATGCTGGGCGAGAACAACGCGACCTCGGCGCGCAGCCATGCGCTGAAGGCGGTTGCCGCCGATCCGGGCTGGGGCTTGGCGCATGCCGTGCTCGCGCGGGGCTATCTGGCGCTTGGCGAGGGCCTTGCAGCGCAAGCCGAGCTTAGCCGCGCCCGTGATTCGGGTTTCGATCCCAACCGGTCGCACCAGTTGCTCGCGCATGCCTGGTTGTTGCAGGGCGATGCCAAGCGCGCCTTGGCGGAAGCGGCAAAGGCGCCGCCGCGTTATTCGGGCTATGCGATTCGCGTGGCCGCCCTGGCGCTCGCCGCGCAGGGCAAGCTGCCGCAGGCGCAGGCGATGCTTGTCGAGGTGCTCGAGACAGCAGGCGGCAACAATGCCGCGGCCTGGGTCGATCTTGGCCGTGTCCGTCAACAGACCGGCGATATCGGCGGTGCGATCAACGCCGCCCAACGGGCGCTTGCGCTCGATCGCGGCAATGTCGAAGCGCTGGTGCTCCGGGGTGAGCTGGTGCGCGGGCAATATGGCCTGATCGCCGCGCTTCCCTGGTTCGAAACTGCGCTGAAAGTCGATCCGTGGCGGCATGATTCGCTGATTCAATATGCAGCGACACTCGGCGATGCCGGTCGCAACGGCGATATGCTGGCAGTGACGCGCCGTGCGCTACAGGCACGGCCAAGCAGCGCACAGGCGCTGTACCTGCAGGCCGTGCTCGCCGCGCGCGCCGACAATCTCGATCTCGCGCGCAGCCTGTTGCAGAAAACCGGACATGCGCTGGATGGCCAACCAGGACCGCTGATGCTGGGCGGGATGATCGATTATGCCGGCGGCGGGTATCAGCAGGCGATCGACAAATGGCGCGCGGTGGTGGCAGCCCAGCCAATGAACATCGCTGCGCGCAGGCTGCTTGGGGCGGCAATGCTCCACGGCGGCGATGCCAAGGGCGCACTGGAGATTCTGCGCCCCGTCGCGCTGCGCGCCGATGCCGACAGCTATACATTGTCGCTGGTCGGGCGCGCCTTCGAAGCGACAGGGGAGCGCGACTGGGCCGTGAAGTTCCTTGATCGATCGGCAATCCCGGTGCGTGATTCGGACAAGCCCTTCGGCACCGACGACAGTCTCGATCAACTCGCCGCGATCGCTTTCAACGCGCCGGAAAACCCGGTATTCGCAGTGGGCCATATCCGGGGGCTGATCGATGCCGGGCGGCTTGGCGATGCGCTTGGCGAGGCGCAGAAGTTGCAGCGCCGCTATCCCGGTACGCCGCAGGCGCACCTGCTGGTGGGCGACATGCTGATGCTGATGAAGCGCTACGGCGATGCCGCTGCCGCCTATCGGCGCGCAACCGACCTGCGGTTCGACGAGCCGACGATGCTGCGCACCGTCGACGCGCTCGATCGCGCCGGGCACCGCGACCAGGCGCAGACGGTGCTCGCGGTGTTCCTCAGCCAAAACCCGCGAAACGTGGCCGCCGAGCGACTGACCGCCCACTGGCAGATCGCGTCGGGCGACTGGGACGGGGCGATCGCAATGCTGGAAGCGCTGCGCGGCCGGATCGGCAATCGTGATGCCGCGCTGCTGGCCGAACTCGCGCTTGCCTATGCCGGCAACGACGCCCTCGATGTCGCGCAGCTATTCGCCGCGACCGCTTACCGGCTGGCCCCGCTCAATCCAGCCACTGCCGATGCCTATGGCTGGGTGTTGTTTCAGGCGGGCGCCGATGCACAGGCACTGCAGCTGATGCAAAAGGCGGTGTCGATCGCCCCGTGGCATGCCGGCCTGCGCTGGCATATCGCGCAGCTCTATGCCGATATCGGGCGCAAGGATGCAGCCCGCAGTGAAATCGCCGCTGCAATGGCCGATCCGAGCTTCGATGACCGGTCCGCTGCCACCGCGTTGCTGGCAACGCTCGGCTGATTGCGGGTCGATCGAGGTCAATTCGCGATCAACCGCAAATCACCCTAAACTACATCAAGATCATCGATTTGGTGATTGACTCGGCGGATCGTTACGGGCCCACGCGATGCATGGCCCGCATCGTCGAATTTGATTTGCTGGACGCGCTGGCGCCGCATGTGCCGCCTTGGGTCACTGCGCCTGTTGTGGGCGTCGCTTGCGCTACGTTGACGGCAATGCTGCGCGAGGCGATCGATCTTGTGGCGCCAGATGCCGCCGCGCCTTTTGCCTTCATCTTTCCAGCGATCATGCTGTCCACACTGGTTGCGCGTTGGCAATCGGGGGCGATCACGGCTGTCCTGACAATCGGTACCGCCTGGTATTTTCTCATTCCGCCCAAAGGGTCCTTCGCCTTTGTCGACGCGAGCGGCCAAGCGACGATTTTCGCGATTTCCTCTGCCGCCGCCGTGACGCTACTGATCGCCGAGACGTTCCGGCGCGCCGTGCGCAATGCAGCCTCCGAGCGGGACCGTCAGATTGCTGATCGCGACCTTTTCCTCGAAGAATTCGATCACCGCGTGAAGAACAACTTCGCGATCGTCGCGAGCCTGCTCGAGATGCAGCGCCGCCGCGCCGATGCGCCGACCGCCGATGCGCTGACCGCGGCGTTGATGCGGATCGAAAGCATCGCGCGCGCGCACCGTCATCTCTATCGCGGCGGCCAGCAGCTGGGCAGCGTGGAAATGAGCGATTATCTGGACGAGCTGTGTACAGCCCTTCGCGATGCGCTGGTGCTTGGCGCCGATATCGAACTGGTGTCGCATGCCGACAAGGCCGCGCTACCCCGCGATCGCGCCGTGTCGATCGGGCTGGTCGTCAACGAGCTGGTGACCAACGCGGCAAAACACGCCTTTCCCGGTCGCCGGTCTGGCATGATCAAGGTGCGCTTTGCCAGTCGGCCCGGCGGCTGGCGGCTGACGGTCGCCGACAATGGCGTCGGCATGCCGGCTGAACCAAAACAACCTTCAACCGACGGCGGGCTCGGCACGCGGTTGATAGACGCATTTGCGCGCCAGGCTGGCGGTTCGATATCGATTGCATCGAATGCCGGCGGGACCGAAGTGATCTTCGACATCGCCGCCTGAACACGGTTCAGCCAAGAGCTTCGACCTGTGTGGCGAGTTCGAGCCAGCGCAGTTCGGCACTTTCCTTTTCCCGCCGCGCGGCTTCGATCGCCTTTGTCAGTCGGCCAAAGGCGGCCGCGTCGCGGGCATAAAGGCCGGGATCGGCAAGCGCTGCCTCGTCGCGATCGATCGCGCGGTCGATTTCTTCGATCCGCTTGGGCAGCAGATCATAATCGCGCTGATCGATATAGGTGAGTTTGACGCGCGGCGCCGCAGCTTTGCCAGCAGCCGGCTTTGCGGGAGCGGCGGCGGCGCGGCGGCCCTCGCTGCGGCCCGAGCGTTGCCGTTCCCACTCCGCATAGCCGCCGGCGACGACATCGACCTGGCCGCTGCCATCGAGCCCTAGCGTGATCGTAACGGTGCGATCGAGGAAATCACGATCATGGCTGACGATCAGCACGGTGCCCTCATAATCGGCGATCACTTCCTGCAGCAGATCGAGCGTTTCGAGATCGAGATCATTGGTCGGCTCGTCGAGCACCAGCAGGTTCGATGGCCGGGCGAATTCGCGCGCGAGCAGCAGCCGCGATCGCTCGCCGCCGGACAAGGTCGCGATCCGTGCATCGACCATGCCGGGATCGAACAGGAATTCCTTGAGATAGCCGATGATGTGCTTCTTCGCGCCGAGCACTTCGATCCAGTCGCCGCCATCGGCGAGGACATCGCGGACCCGCTTTTCGGGCGACATCAGGCTGCGCTGCTGATCGATGATCACCCCGTCGAGCGTCTTGGCGAGCCGCACGCTGCCGCTGTCGGGGGCAAGCTCGCCGGTCAGCAGCTTGAGCAACGTTGTCTTGCCCGCGCCGTTGCGGCCGACAATGCCGATCCGGTCGCCGCGGGTCACCCGCAGCGTGAGATCGCGGATGATCGTACGCCGGGCATCGCCCTCGCCAAAGCTCTTGGTGATCGCTTTTGCATCGATCACCATCTTGGTCTTGGCATCATCGCTGCCGATT
>JBBQAG010000095.1:0-10039 GCA_038315875.1 Sphingomonadales bacterium
CTTCACGCTTGCTCAGCGCGTTTCCGCCGGGGGTGCCGATCCTGCGGGTGACGCTCGACGACGCAGTCGCGCGGGTAAAAGAGCGTCTTTCATCCGTCACCTCACTGGGGCATGAGACGCGCGAGAAAGCGTAAGACGGGAGATCGGATGAAGAGCTTGACGCTGCTCCGGCATGCGAAATCGGGGTGGGACGATCCAGTCGCGCGCGATTTCGATCGCTCGCTCAACCCCAGGGGACAGCGGGCAGCGGCGCTGATCGGGCAGCATCTGAAGACGCTTGGCCTTGAATTCGATCATGCGATTGCCTCACCCGCGGTGCGCGTTGTCGAAACGCTCGATCATCTGGCGAGGGGCTATGGCGGGGCGATTGCGCCGACCTGGGAGCGCCGCATCTATCTGGCATCGGCAGCGACCTTGCTCGATCTGATCGCAGCCTTGGCTCCAGAGGCTGCGCGCGTGCTGATGATCGGCCATAATCCGGGGCTAGAGGATCTGGTGCTGATGCTGGCGCATGAAGATGCCGGCAATCCAGCGCGTGCTGCTGTCGAAGTGAAGTTCCCCACAGCAAGCGTTGCCGAGCTGCACTTTGACGTTGATGACTGGGCAAGCATTGCGCCGGGCACGGGCACACTGGTGCGTTTCATCCGCCCGCGTGATCTCGATCCAGCGCTCGGCCCCGATGACGATTGAAGCGGCGTATCAGGGCCGCTTGGCGAGCTGATCACGCAGCCCGGCAAGCACACCGAACGGCCCCGCTTCCCCCTCTTGCAGCACGCCTGCCTCGCGCAGTGCAGCTTCGGCCCGGGCGCCCCGGGGGAAGGGATCAAGCGCCAGCGCCAGCGTCTCTGCGACCGCCTCGCCAAGATCGATCGTGTCGCCCGAAAACGGGATGACATCCAGCGCGTCCGCCGATAGCTCGATCTCGACATCACCCTCGGCCTCTCCAGCGACGAACAACAGCGCGACCGCCTCGTCGATGGATGCTGGCACTGGATCGCCGGTGACGGTGCAGGCTTGCACGACCGCACCCGACACCCGGCCGGCTACCTGTATGCCGGTCGCCGCGCGCACGACCACAATCGATGCCGAAAGCCGCGTCACCTCGATCAAATCGAACCGGACGGCAAGTGCGGCGCATTCGGCTGGACCAGCCTCGATATCGACCTGCCTAGGCACCTCGCTGATCGCATCGACGCGTTCGGGACGCGAGAGTTCGGGCGCCGTCATGGCAACGCGCCCGCCAGCAGCGCAGAAAGCGGCACGGCATCCAGGGCGCCCGCAAAGGCGCACAGGCGTTGATCGACATGCGCCACTGCCGCTGCATCGGGGGCAGCGCCGCGATATACGTTGCGCGCAACCGCCGTTGACAGCGTGCCTGCTGCCAGACCCTCTCGATAGGCACCCACCCGGCCACCAAGCATGCTGATCATGTTGCCGACATGCTTACCGAGCCCGACATCGCCGATCCCGCTTTCACGCAGCTGCGCATCCATATCCTCGATGAACCGCTCGGTGAGCTGCGCGCTGGCCAGTGCCGCCTCGGGATCGCGTTCCAGCCTGATCAGCACGAGCGAGAGGATCGCCGCGACCATATCGAACCGGCCATCCATCGTATCGGGCACCTTGCCTGACAGATACCAATGGGGCGCGCGCGCCTGCTCGACAATCGCTGCATAAAGCGCGCGGAAGGGGGCCTCGCGGGTCCTGCCGAAAAGCCTGTCGATCAATCCCATCGCCGTGATCTTCCTTTTGCCCTGAACGGGTCTTTATCGGTGCGTGCTTGTCTGCGCTGCCCGCCCGACATATTGAGGCTGCGTCGATGCGATGCAATGCACGCACCGCGCCGACATTGCCCCTGGGAGAATCGAATGCGTTTTCTATCTGATCGCGCCGTGGCCACCGCCCTGTTGGCGATCGGTCTGGCGGGCCTGAGCGCGGGCTGTACGCCCCTTCGCGGACATCAGGGGTATATTGCCGATCCCGATCTGGTCAATTCGGTGCAGCCCGGCGTCGATAATCGCGAATCGGTGTTGAAGGTGCTCGGCAAACCGACGCTCGTCAGCCAGTTCGATGAAAGCGAGTGGCTCTATATTTCGCGCGATACGCGGTATTTTGCCTATAACAAGCCCAAGCCCAAATCAGAACTCGTGCTGCACATCCGGTTCGATGACAAGGGAGTCGTATCGACGGTGAACCGCACCGGGCTTGAACAGGTCGCCTCGATCCGGCCCTATGGCCGGACCACGCCAACGCTTGGCCGGCACCGGAGCTTCTTTGAGGATCTGTTCGGCAATATCGGTTCGGTCGGCACCGGGCCTGGTGCGGGCAGCGGCGGCCAGGGCGGTGGCGGCGACGGCCGACCCTGACGGCTCTAACGGGCAAGTGATGGCGCCAGCGCGGCAGCTTTCGCTAAGCTGACCGAGCCGTTCGAGCGGCATTCAGCGTCAGCCGCCCATTTCCGTCCTCAGGTAGCTCGCCGATTCGCGGGCCGCTGGCTAGGATGGAGTAACGACATGCGTAAACTGATCATCACCGCAATGATGGCAGCGACGATGCTGCCGGCAGTTGCACAAGCCCAATCGGCCGGCGAAATCCGTCGCGACCGCCAGGATGTTCGCGAAGAGCGCCGCGACCTCAATCGCGCTTACCGCAGCGGCGATCCCCGCCGCGTCCGTGACGAACGTGGCGACCTGCGTGACGCACGGCAGGAACTGCGCGAGGACCGGATCGACCGCAATCGCAACTGGGGGCGCAACGACTGGCGTGGCTATCGCAACACCAACCGCGCCCTTTATGCGCGCGGCGATTGGCGGGCGCCGTTCCGCTATCAGGCGTTCCGCACGGGCGTGAGGATCGCGCCCGGCTATTACGGATCACGCTATTTCATTGCCGATCCGTGGCGTTATCGCCTGCCGCCAGCCCGCGGCTATGCGCGTTGGGTACGGCATTATAACGATGTGTTGCTCGTCGATATCCGGCGCGGCATCGTCCTCAACAGCTATCGCAACTTCTTCAATTAGTGACGGCACGGCCCGGGCGATCATCGCCCGGGCCCTTTCCGCTACCGGACGGTGAAAATCACCTGATCCACCACCTGCCCCCCCAAATTGACCAGCCGCAGTGAATGCCGACCGCGCCCTGCAATGATCATCGGGCCAGCGTCCGCTGCGCCCAGATCGCGCCGATCGAGCAGGATGCGGTGGGTTGCGACATCGCCCGAAACGCCGATCGCCAACCGCTGTCGACCAGGCGGAATATCGGGATCGAGCGCATAGACGCTGCCCGATACGGGATTGGTGATGCGTGGGCGCCGCGCCGTGGCAGGCGCACTTGCCACCTCGGTCTGCGCGGTGCCGTGGACGAAATACTCCCGGCGAGGCTGCTCGATTGCACCCGCAAAACGGATCTCGCGGATGTCGACGCCGGTGGGACGCAGCGGCTGAGCTTCGCTTTCGCTTCGATGGATCGCCAGCATGACGTCACGCCAGACCGGCGCCGCACCGCTCGTGCCCGATACGGCATGCATTGGATCGCCCTCCAGATTGCCGACCCAAACACCGACAGTGTAGCGCGCCGAAAAGCCAATGCACCAATTGTCACGCAGCGCCTTTGAGGTGCCCGTCTTTACCGCCGCCCAGAACGGTAGCCGCAGTGCATTATCGAGCCCGAAAGTCGCCGCACGGGCATTGGCATCCGCAAGCATATCGGCGACGATCCATGCGGCGGATTCAGTCGTGATCGTGCGCGGCGCTGGCTTGTCGGCCGCCATCGTCAGCCGCAGCGGCGACCAGCGCCCGCCCTGCGCCAGCGAGCGATAAGCAGCGACCTGTTCAAGCAACGTCACCTCTGCTGAGCCAAGCGCCAGCGAAAAGCCATAATATTGCCCGTCCTCGGTCAACCCGCGATAGCCGCTGTCCCATAGCCGGTCGCGAAACGGATCGACCCCCACCAACAGCAGCGTGCGCACCGCCGGCACGTTGAGCGATCCCGCGAGCGCGGTGCGCGCCGACACCGGCCCCTTGAAATCACGATCGTAATTCTGCGGCACATAAAGCCCCGACGCGGTATCGAGCTGGACGGGGGAATCATCGAGGATCGAGGCCGGGGTCAGATAGCCCTTCTCGATTGCCTGGGCATAGAGGAAAGGCTTCAGGGTCGATCCGGCCTGACGATAGCTGTTCGCGCCATCGACCGCCGCTGCCGTCGATGCCCCCCCTACCCCGCCGACATAGCCCAGCACATCGCCGCTCGCATTGTCGACGATCACGACCGCGCCGTCCCTTGCGCGGGCGCTGCCGAGGCCCTGCAACTGGCGGGCGAGCGCAGTAATCGCGATCCGCTGGAAGCGCGCATCGAGCGTCGAGGTGACGTGCAGCCCCGCCTTGGTCAGCAAGCGGCTCGCCAGATGCGGCGCGAGGCCGGGATCGAGCGCCAGGCTGCGCGCAGGGCCAAGCATCGACCAGGCGCTCGATTCGAAGCGGCTGCAATCGCTGACATGCGCAAGCGCACATGCCCGCCGGGCGACCTGGCCTGGTGCCGCCTGCGGTTCGGGCAGCAACGCTGCCAGCAGCAGCGAATCATCGCGCGACAAGGCATCGGGGGTTTTGCCGAACAACCCGAGTGTCGCCGCGCCCACCCCCTGCGCCTCGCCGCGAAAGCCCGCGAGATTGAGATAGGCCTCGAAAATCTGATCCTTGCTCCAGCCGAGCTCGATGCTCCACGCAGCGCGCACCTGGCGCATTTTATCACGCCAGCCGCGCGCTCCGGGGGCAGCCAGATCGTTGCTGAGAAACCCCGCCAGCTGCATCGTCAGCGTGCTCGCTCCGCGCGCATGCTGCCCGCGCAGCCGATCGCGCATGGCGCCCGCCATCGCCAGCAGATCGACCCCGCCATGCTGGTAGAAGCGCTTGTCCTCGGCGCGAAGCAGCGTTTCGCGGGTGACGGGGGCCACCTTGTCGAGCGCGGTCCAGGCGAGCCGTCGCGCCGCGAAATTCACGCGCGCGCTGTCGATCAGCGTGCCGTGGCGATCGTAAAGCCACGCCTCCGACGGGCGCCAGGCGCCGCGCACCTGCAGATAATCCGGAAGCGGCGGCGGGTAGGTCGCATAATCGAGTATCCCGAACAGCGCGGCGATGAGCGCGAGCACGCCGATCGCCACCCGCACAGGCGTTATCCGCGCGACCACCCCGCCGATAGCGTCCGCCCAAGCCACGTCAGTTGGGCAGCACCGTCACCGGCGCGTTCGGGATCTGGGCGTTGATCGCTGGCGAATACATTGCCTCGACGCGGGTTGGCGGCAGATTGAAGCGCCCCGTGCCGTTCAGCCGCGCGGTATAGCTGACGGTGAAGCTGCCACGCGGCACCCAAGCGAAATAGCCGCGCCATGCAGCACTGCCACGCTCGACATAGCTTGGCTGCACACCCTCGCCACCACCAACGGCGGCGAGCAGGCTTGACTGCCCGCCTTGATCGCCGATGATCGTTGCGCCGGCGGGAACTGGATCGCTGACCACCACCCAGTTGCGTTCGGCAGAAGCATCGACGGTGATCGTCACCTTGATTACGTCGCCGCGCGTCAGCACGCCCGCCTTGCGCGCCTGCACGACTGCAACATTGCGCGTCATCCGATAGCCATTGAACAACGGCTTGGCGAGCGGCACCGCTGCCAATACCGAGACCATTGCCCAAGGGCCAGCACCGCCGCTTTGCGCGAGTTTGAGCGGCATCTGCGCCGCCGGTAGCGGGAAAGACAACAGCCGCTGCGGCTCCGCGAGCGGCCAGCCGCGCGCGATCATTGTCGCCCCTAGCGATGCCGTCGTCGTGCCCGTCACCGCTTCCGCTGGGTAGAGACCGGCGAATTTGCGTGCGGCGATCGCGCCCCACGCATTGGCGGTCGTCGTATCCCAATGACCGCGCGATTGGCGCAGCGCCACGCCGACCATCATCCGCGGGCCATCATCCTGCCAGCCCGGCCGCCCGAGCACCGCGATCAGCGCCTTGATCGCCGCCTCGTCACTCGACGACATCAGCCACCAGGCGGCATTGGCCTGATCGCTGAGATCGAGCCGCGTGACTTCATACACCAGGCGGCTGCGCAGCACGCCTTCGCCTTGCGCCTTGAGCGCGGAGGCGTTGGCGAGGCCGGGCACCTTGTCGAGCGCGACGATATAATCGGCGAGCTGTGCGGTCGGCATATCGGCGGGCGCCAATCCGATCTGGCCGAGCATCGTCGGGGTCGCCGCGCCCGCCCTTGCCAGTGCCGAGAAAGCGGCGATGCGTTGCAGGCGGACATCGCCATAATCCTCGTGCCGCAGCCGACCATCGACAACCGCCTTCAGCCCCTCGATCATTTTCGCACGGGAGGTGTCGGGTATCGGCAGCCCGGCTTCTGAGGTGAGCGACACAACATAGGCAGTGAGCGCTTCCGAACCCGTCAGGCTGTCCGACGGCCAGTACCGCAACAGCCCGTCCGGCGCCTGATAGGTCGGGATTTCACCCGCCAGCGCTGCCCATCCCGCCACATCACCCAGCGCGACGATCCGCGAAAGCCGCTGTTCGAAGCAATTATAGGGATAGGCGGTCATATAGGCGCGCACTCCGGCGAGCGGGGGGGCGAGCGTATCGGTCAGCCGGATATCGATGCTGCCCCGCCCGGCGATCGCGCCTGCAGGCGGCACCACCGGGATCATCGTCGCCGCCCCGACACGCGCCAGCGTTGCCGCCCATACTTCCACCGGCACGGCGGGCACGACCCGCTGATCGACGGTGATCTGATCGACCGCCCGGCCGTCGGCGCTTTTAGCGACGACGTGCCAGCGCAGCGCGTTCAGCCCTTCGCGTGCGGTGAGATTCCACACCACCGGCACAGCACCGCCCGCCTGGATCGTGACGGTGAGCGGACGGCCGGTTGCGACGCGCGGCATGACATCGACCGCCGCCGTGACCGTCATCGGCTTGGCCGAACCATTGCGCAGCGTGAACATCGCCCCGAAACTGTCGCCGGTGCGCACCAGCGGCGGGATGCCGGCGAAAATGCTCAAATCCTGCGCAGCGCGGATCATCGTATCGCCGGTGCCGAAATATTGTGCGCCATCGGTGGCGATCGCGACAAGCTTGAACGCCGTCAGCGCATCGTTGAGCGGCACTGATATGCGCGCATGGCCGTTCGCATCGAGCGCGACATGCCCCTTCCACAGCAGCACTGGCTGGAAATTCTCACGGTTGAGGCCCGAACTATCGCCGGCACCGCCGCCGCCGCCCGCCTCGACCGCCTTCTTGCCGAAGTGCCGCTTGCCGACAACCTGCGTCTGTGCGGTTGCCGTAAGGACAGAGAGCGAGCGTTCGCCCATCATCGCGCTCAGCACATCCCAGCTTTCGTTGGGCGCGATCTGCAGCAATGCCTGATCGACCGCGGCAAAGGCGAGATCGGCGCTGGCGGCGGGCCTGCCGTCGGGAGTGGTCACCGCGATATCGACTTGCGCCACATCGCGCGCGGCATAGCGCTCACGATCGGCTTTGACGATAACGCCGAGACGGTGTCCTTCCCAGCCGACCTTCACCTTGGCGATACCAAGCCGATAGGCAGGCTTGCTGAGATCGACCAGAGCAGTCGCCGGCGGCGATGGATCGGGCTTGGCCGCGATGCCCAGCCACGCGCCGACCTCGCTCAGCCAATCCCAGAAATCGGGCTGCACGCGCCCGCGCACCGCCAGCACCGATATGAACACATCGGGCGCATAAGTCGCTGGCAGCTTGACCTCGACCACGGGATCCTTGCCGTCGAGTTCAGTCACGAAATGCGCGAGCACGCCTTCGCGCTCGACGGTAACGAGCGCAGTTGCGTGACGGAACGGCATCCGCACCTGGAATTTTGCGGTTTCGCCAGCCTTATAATCAGTGCGTTCGGGGATGATGTCCATCCGGTCGCCATTGTCGCCGCCGAACCACCAATCCTCGTCGCCGACCAGCCATGTCGATTGGGTCGAGCGGGTCTCGTTGCCACTCGAATCGCTCGCGGTTGCCACTGCATAGACTTCGCCCGAGATGCCGGGATTGATCTTGCACTGGGCAAGACCTTGCGCATCGGTCGTCGCGGTGCAGTCAGCCGCGAGCTTGGTGGTCTTCATCTGATTATCATAGGCGTAGAAGCCACCGATCAGCCGGCGTCGTGCGGTAAGGATCTGGCGGCTGTAGAGCGCGACCGAAATCTTCTGGTTGGCAACAGGCTTGCCATCGACGCCAACGGCGACGAGGCGCAGCCGCAGATCGTCCTGCTTCATCAGCCAGCCATCGGTTTTGATGCCGATGCGCACCGCCGACGAATAGATCGGAATCGTCCGCGAGGCGGTCAACACTTCGCCATTGGCATCGGGGTAGTCCATCTCGACGAGCATGTTGGCGGGCCCATCGAGCGTTTGCGGCACCTCGATCGCGGCGCGCGCGGTGCCGTCTGCGCCGAGCGTGGCGGGCAGGGTCTGGGTCGGGGGTAGCGGAGTCTGTTCTTCCTCGCCGCTGCCGTTCATCGGCTTGGTCCCTTCGGCGACCTTCTTGCCGCCGAAGCTGTAGCCTTCATAGCCTGTCGGGGCAGCGACGGTATCGAACCAGCCGACGCGCAGATCGACCGCCAGATTGGCAGCACCCCCGCCCGAGAGATAGCCGACGAACAGATCGAGCGGCATCGTCTTGGGGCGCACCGATGCCTCTTTCGGCCCCGTCACGGTAGCGCGCATCGTCGGCAGGCGATATTCGTCGATCTTGAACGATTGGCCAGTGAAGATCGTCTTGTCGGCGCCTTTTTCATTCTTGCGAAGCACCTGGATGTCGTAATCGCCTATCGGCGCACCCTTGGGGGCGACCCAGCTCGTCTCGCCAATGCCATTGGCGTCAATCGCAAGCGGGAGATCGAACTGGGTATCGGAACCGCGATGCGATAGCCGCAGCGTTCCAGCAAAGGCGGGGGTATGCTCGAAACCGCCGCCAACGGGGGTGCGGACGATGTGCTTCATGTTGATCGTCTCGCCCTGACGGACGAGCGCGCGATCGAACACGGTGTGGAAGATTTCGCCGCGGGCCTCATAGCCATAGGGCAGATCGAAATCATAAGGGCGGATGCCCTCGCCCCAATCGGTAAGCGTGAAGCTGAAATCACCGCCCGCGCGCGCCGAAATCATAAGCGGATGCGGGCCCGAGCCTTCATCATTGCAATCGCCGTAATTCTGGGGTTCGGGCAGACCCGAGGTGACAAATACGCCCCTGGCGTCGGTCGTCCCGCGACCCAGCAATTTGCCGGTGCAGCTGTCGGTCACGCGGATATCGGCGCCCGCAACGGGTTTTGCGTTGTCGAGGCTCGTCACCCAGGCAAGGCTTTGTTCGCGGCCCCATTTGAAATGCACCGCCATGTTGGTGACGAGCGCCGCGCTTGCGACATAACGCGGTGCCGGGCGCCCGAGCAACGCGGCACCAAGCATCGGGCTCGCCATCTCGATGACGTAGAAGCCGGGCTTGCCGAGCGGCACGCCGACGACCTCGAAATCCTTGCCCTTGCCTGGCAGGCCAACGCTCAGCCCCTTGCCCTGTCCGCCGGCGAGGATCGGCTTCGAGCCGGTATCGTTGATCGTCACCGTCTCGCTGCCGCGCTTTTCCTCGTGGCTGGCATAATCATCGGCCTTGTCGACCGTCCGCAGCCAGCGCGCAATGTCGCCATCGCTGCCCTCGACCTGCAGGCTCTGCCCGGCGATCGAGATATTCTGCCCCTGCAACGCAGGCTCGACATTGCGCACGGTGAGCGGCAGCACACCGCCCTCTTTTTGCTCGAGAATGCCGAAGCCGGCGGCGAATTTGACCAGCGGCGGTGCCTCGTCGAAACGGATATCGAGCGGGAAGCGCTGGGCGTTAGACAGTGGCCGGCCGCTTTCGTCCTTGATGTCGGCGGGCAGGACCAGCTTGGCGGTGCTGGCGGCGGGCAGCGGCGCTGCAAAACTGATATCGCTGACGGTCGCGTGACCCTTGTCGTCGTCGCCGAGCTTGGGGACGAGCGATT
>JBBQAG010000088.1:0-10417 GCA_038315875.1 Sphingomonadales bacterium
CATCGCGTGCAAATTGTGCGAGGCGGTGTGCCCGGCGCAGGCGATCACGATCGAGGCAGAACCGCGTGACGACGGCAGCCGGCGGACGACGCGCTACGATATCGATATGACCAAGTGCATCTATTGTGGCCTGTGTGCAGAGGCATGCCCGGTCGACGCCGTTGTCGAGGGTCCCAATTTCGAATTTGCCACCGAAACGCGCGAAGAGCTGATCTATGACAAGGCCAAGCTGCTCGATAACGGCGATCGGTGGGAACGCGTGATCGCCGCCAACCTTGCCGCCAATGCACCGTACCGGTAGGCGGCGGGGATGATCCAGGTTTTCGCCTTTTATCTGTTCGCGACGGTTGTGCTTTTTTCGGGGGCGATGACGATTTCGTCGCGCAACCCCGTGCATTCGGTTTTGTGGCTGATTTTCGCCTTTTTCAATGCCGCCGGCCTGATGATATTGGTCGGTGCCGAGTTCATCGCGATGCTGCTCGTGATTGTGTATGTCGGCGCGGTGTCGGTACTGTTCCTGTTCGTCGTGATGATGCTGAACGTCGATTTCGCCGAGATGCGCACGGGCTTTGTGCGCTATTTTTGGCCGGGTATGACGCTCGCGGTCTTGCTTGCCGTCGAGATTTTCGTGGCGGTCGGCGCGTGGTCGACTGGGCCGATCGAGCTTGGCCGGCGGATCGCGCCTGAGATCTCGCAAAAACCCAACATCGAGGCGATCGGTGATCTGCTCTATACCCGTTATCTGTATCTGTTCGAGGGTGCGGGTCTGGTGCTGCTGGTCGCGATGATCGGCGCGATCGTGCTCACCCACCGCCAGCGCAGCGGTGTGCGGCCCCAGAATGTCAGCCGCCAGGTATCGCGGCGTCCCCAGGATGCGGTTCGCAAGGTCGATGTCGCCGTCGGCCAGGGAGTCGAGCTGTGATTGGCCTCGTCCATTATCTGGTCGTCGCGGCGATCCTCTTCACGATGGGGGTGCTTGGCATCTTCCTCAATCGCAAAAATGTGATCGTCATCCTGATGGCGATTGAGCTGATCCTGCTCGCGGTGAACATCAATTTCGTCGCCTTTTCCGCCTATCTCCATGATCTGGTTGGGCAAATCTTCGCCATGTTCGTGCTGACGGTGGCAGCGGGGGAGGCCGCGATCGGGCTCGCTATTCTCGTCATCTATTTCCGCGGCCGAGGCACAATCTCGGTTGACGATATCAACAGGATGAAGGGGTGATCGTGGGGACCGCCATCCAGTTGATCGTTTTTCTGCCGCTGCTCGCGGCGATCATTGCCGGGCTCGGCAATCGTGCGATCGGCAGCGTGCCAGCGAAAATCGTCACGACGGCGGCGCTCTTCACCTCGTGCGTGTTGAGCTGGCCGATCTTCATCTCCTTCGTGGCAGGGAGCGCCGAGCCGAGCGTTACGCCCGTGTTCGAATGGATACGTTCGGGGAGCCTTGAGGTCAGCTGGGCACTCCGCGTCGACGCGCTCACTGCGGTGATGCTCGTCGTCATCACCAGCGTGTCCGCCCTCGTCCACCTCTATAGCTGGGGCTATATGGACGAAGACCCCGATCAACCACGGTTTTTCGCCTACCTATCGCTGTTCACCTTTGCGATGCTGATGCTGGTGACGGCGGACAACATCATCCAGATGTTCTTTGGCTGGGAAGGCGTGGGACTGGCGAGCTACCTGCTGATCGGCTTCTGGTTTCGGAAACCCTCTGCAAGCGCAGCCGCGATCAAGGCCTTCGTCGTCAACCGCGTCGGCGATCTCGGCTTCATGCTTGGGATATTCGGCACCTATCTGGTGTTCAATACGACCTCGATCCCGGAAATCCTGCGTCTTGCGCCGGGCATGGCGGGCTCAACGATTGGTTTCCTCTGGTTTCGTGCAGACACGATGACGGTGCTCTGCCTGCTCCTGTTCGTTGGGGCGATGGGCAAATCGGCGCAGCTTGGCCTTCATACCTGGCTCCCCGATGCGATGGAGGGGCCAACGCCTGTCTCTGCGCTGATCCATGCAGCGACGATGGTGACCGCAGGCGTGTTCATGGTGTGCCGCCTGTCGCCGATGTTCGAGCAGAGCCCGATTGCGCTTGCCGTGGTGACGACAGTGGGTGCCGCGACCTGTTTTTTCGCCGCCACCGTCGGGCTGGTGCAAACCGATATCAAGCGCGTGATCGCTTATTCGACCTGTTCGCAGCTCGGCTATATGTTTTTTGCCGCTGGCGTCGGCGCTTACGGCGCGGCGATGTTCCACCTTTTCACGCATGCGTTTTTCAAGGCGCTGCTGTTCCTTGGTGCGGGCTCGGTGATCCATGCGATGCACCATGAACAGGACATGCGTTATTACGGCGCTTTGCGGAAACAGATCCCGGTCACCTTCTGGGCGATGATGGCGGGCACGCTGGCGATCACCGGCGTCGGCCTGCCCGGCGTGTTTCCGGGGTTGCCGGCGATCGGTTTTGCCGGTTTTCACTCGAAGGACGCGATCATCGAGAGCGCCTGGGCATCGGGGCAGCTCGGCGCGTCGATCGTCGGCATCATCGTCGCGCTGCTGACGAGCTTTTATTCGTGGCGGCTGATGTACCTCACCTTTTACGGCGCACCGCGCTGGGCTGGTTCCGAGCATATCCAGCACGCGCTGCATGATGCCCATGGCGATCATCACGCTGATGATGCCGCGCCTGCCGCCGAGGATTCCGGCCACGCACCAGATCATGATGGCCAAGACACACAAGCGATGCCGACGGGCACTGGCGGCTATCACCCGCATGAAAGCCCCTGGTCGATGCTCGTGCCGTTGTTGCTCCTATCGGTGGGTGCGTTGGCGGCGGGTTTTGCGTTCCATGGCGCCTTTATCGAACCAAGCGCTGGCGAGGCGTTTTGGCGGGGCAGCATCGCGTTCCGCGAGCAGCTGATGCACGCAGCGCATGAGGTGCCGTTGATCATCAAGCTGAGCGCGGCAATGGCCTGGATCGTCGGGCTGGGCGCTGCCTGGTATGCCTATATCCGCAAACCCGATCTGCCGGGGCAGGTGGCGGCGCACGCACATGTCGTTTATGACTTCCTGCTCCACAAATGGTATTTCGACGAGCTGTACGACTTGCTGTTGGTGAAACCCGCGTTCGCCATCGGCCGGCTGTTCTGGAAGCGCGGCGACGAGCAGACGATCGATCGTTTCGGCCCCAATGGCGCTGCCGCAATCGTCGCCTCGGGCAGTCGCGCCGCCGCGATGCTGCAAACCGGCTATATCTACACCTACGCCTTCGTCATGCTGATCGGGCTCACCGCCGTGGTCACCTGGGCGATCGCGAGTTGAGCGGGGCGATGAACGGCATCCCCATCCTTTCGATCATGCTCGCCGTGCCTGCGGCCGCTGCGGTGCTGTGCCTGTTCCTCGATGCCAAGGGCGCGCGCCGGCTCGCGCTCGCGGCGACGCTCGTCGATCTCGTGCTCGGCGTCGGGCTCTGGGCGAATTTTGATATCGGCGGGCCGCAGTGGCAATTTGTCGAGCATGCGCAATTGCCGATCTTCGGGCGGTTCGGCTGGGCGCTGGGCATTGATGGCTTTGCATTGATGCTGATCATGCTCAGCGTGTTCCTGATGCCGATCTGCATCGGTGCGAGTTGGGCATCGATCCAGACGCGCGTGCCCGAATATATGGCCGCCTTCCTGGTCACCGAACTGCTGATGATCGGCACGTTTGCAGCGCAGGATCTGTTCCTGTTCTATATCTTCTTTGAGGCCGGGCTGATCCCGATGTACCTCATCATTGGCATCTTGGGCGGCGCGAACAGGATTTACGCGAGCTATAAATTCTTCCTCTACACGCTGCTTGGATCGGTGCTGATGCTGATCGCGATGCTGTGGATGGCGCAGGAAGCCGGGACGACCGATATCCCCACGTTGCTCAACCATGATTTCCCTGTCCATGCGCAGACCTGGTTGTGGCTCGCCTTCTTCGCTTCGTTCGCGGTCAAAATGCCGATGTGGCCGGTGCACACCTGGCTGCCCGATGCGCATGTGCAGGCGCCGACGGCGGGATCGGTGATATTGGCGGGCGTGTTGCTGAAGCTTGGCGGATACGGGTTTCTGCGGTTTTCGGTGCCGATGTTTCCCGAAGCATCGGCGAGCCTCACCTGGCTGATCCTCGGCCTGTCGGCGATCGCGGTCATCTACACCAGCCTCGTCGCGCTGGTGCAATCCGACATGAAGAAGCTGATCGCCTATTCAAGCGTGGCGCATATGGCGATCGTCACGATCGGGCTGTTCGCGTTCAACCGGCAGGGCATCGAGGGGGCGATGATCGTCATGCTCAGCCACGGGCTGGTTTCAGCCGCCTTGTTCTTGTGTGTGGGCGTCATCTACGATCGGCTGCACACGCGCGAGATCAGTCGTTATGGCGGCTTGAGCATCAATATGCCGCGTTACGCCGTGCTGTTCCTGCTGTTCACGATGGCGAGCATCGGCCTGCCGGGGACAAGTGGTTTCGTCGGCGAGTTCCTGAGCCTTGCGGGCACCTATCAGGTTTCCACCTGGGCGACCTTGCTATGCACGACCGGGATCATTCTGGGCGCTGCCTATATGCTGTTCCTCTATCGACGGATCGCGTTCGGCGAGATTGTTCACGACGATGTCCGGCTGATGCCCGATCTGTCGATGCGCGAGGTTGCGCTGCTGGTGCCGATTGCGCTCGTGGTGCTGTGGATGGGGATTTATCCGGAGAGCTTTCTGGCCCCGATGCGTAGCGACGCAGCGACGCTGGTCGCCCGCGTCGCCCGTGCGCAGCCGGCGGGGGACAGCCTGCCGACGCCGGGCAAGCCTCCCGCGCCCCTCGCCCAAGTGGAGGCGCATTGATGGATTACGCAGCCAATCTGGTGATGACGCTGCCCGAACTGGTGCTGTCGATTGGCGCGCTTGCGCTGATGATGGCGGCGGCATGGGGCGGGCAGCCGGCCGCTCGCGCGATCAGCTGGGCGGCGGTCGCCGTGCTGGCAGGGGCTGGAATTGCGCTGATCGGGCCGGCATCGAGCGGCGGCGAGGCATTTTACGGGCTTTACCGTGCCGATGCCTTTGCCGCCTTTGCCAAGGTGTTGATCTATGGCGCGGCGGCAGTCGCGATCATCATGGCGCCGCGCTTTTTCGAACGCACAAGCGGCGATAATCTGCGGCCCGAATATCCGGTGCTGATCCTGCTTTCGGCGGTCGGCATGGGGATGATGGTTTCGGCTGGTGATCTGCTGACGCTATATGTCGGGCTCGAACTGCAGAGCCTTGCCGCCTATGTGCTGGCAAGCTTCATGCGGCAGGATAGCCGATCGGCGGAAGCGGGCCTGAAATATTTCGTGCTCGGCGCGCTGGCGAGCGGCATCCTGCTTTACGGCATTTCGCTGGTGTACGGCTTTTCGGGCACGACCTTGTTCGATTCGGTCGCCACCGCCTATGTTGGCACGCATTCGAAGGGGCTGTTGTTCGGGCTGGTCTTCGTGTTTGCGGGCCTCGCCTTCAAGATGAGCGCCGTGCCGTTCCACATGTGGACGCCCGATGTCTACGAAGGCGCGCCGACCCCCGTCACCGCATTCTTCGGCAGCGCGCCCAAGGTTGCGGCGGTGCTGCTGGCGGTGCGGGTCGCCGTAGAGGCGATGGGCCCAGCGACCTTCGAATGGCGCCAGATTGTGATTTTCGCCTCGCTCGCCTCGATCGTGCTGGGCGCGGCGGGGGCGATCGGCCAAAGCAATATCAAGCGGCTGCTCGCTTATTCATCGATCAACAATGTCGGCTTTGCGCTCGTCGGGCTGGCGGCAGGCACGGCGGAGGGGGTCGCAGCGGTCGTCGTCTATATGTCGATCTATGTGGTCATGACGCTCGGCAGCTTCCTCGTCGTGCTGCAGATGCGCGGGCTTGATGGCCAGCCGGTCGAGACGATCGCCAGCCTGTCGGGCCTGTCGAAAACGCAACCCCGCCTTGCTCTCGCGCTTGGTATCTTCATGTTCTCGCTCGCCGGCATTCCGCCGCTGTTCGGCTTTTACGCCAAGTTCGCGGTGTTCTGGGCGGCGGTGCAGGCTGGGTTGTTCGCCTTTGCCGCAATCGGCATCGCGGCATCGGTGATCGGTGCTTATTATTATCTGCGGATCGTCAAGACGATGTATTTCGATGAACCCGCCGCAGGCTTTGCGCCGATGGAAAGCCGGGTGGAGGGCGGCCTGATCTTTGCTTCAGCCGCGTTTCTGTCGCCGCTTGGTTATCTCGCCATCCCCGCGATGGGTGCGTGGAGTATGGCAGCGGCGAGGGCGCTGTTCTGACGGCAACGATTAGGACCATCACCGAAACCGGATCGACCAACGCCGATCTTCTCGCGCTGGCGGCGACGGGTTCGCCTGAAGGACTGTGGCTGCGCGCCGAGCGGCAAACGTCAGGACGCGGGCGGCTAGGGCGGGTCTGGCAATCGCCCATCGGCAATCTCTATGCGAGTACGATCGTCCGGCTGCGGACGATCGATCCGCCCCCTGCAACGCTGGCGCTGGTGGCAGCCGTGGCGCTGGAGGAAGTGGTGCGGGCATATCTGGAGGGCGATCCCGCGCTTCAGCTCAAATGGCCCAATGACCTGTTGCTGGGCGGCGCGAAACTCTCCGGCATCTTGCTCGAACGCGCTGGCGATGCGGTCGTGATCGGTTTGGGCGTCAACCTGGCGCATCATCCCGAAGATCTGGACCGCCCAGCGACGAGCCTCGCCGCGCAAGGCATCGCGCCGGATCCTGCCGATTTCGTCGAAACGCTCGCCGACGCCTTCGCCCGCTGGCTCGATCGCTGGCGCGGCGAAGGGATTTCCGCGGTGCGCGAGCGCTGGCTGGCACGCGCGCATCCGCCCGGGACTGCACTGACCGCGCGATTGCCCGACAGCAGCACGGTTGACGGCATCTTCGACGGGCTAGATGGCGGCGGCGCGCTGATCCTGCGCTTGGCGGATGGCAGCACGCGTGTCATTCACGCAGGCGATGTGTTTTTGATTTAGAATGGACCCGAACGGGAGGGATGGAGGCCTTGATGCTGCTCGCAATCGATGCCGGCAATACCAATATCGTATTTGCGCTCGTGAAAGCGGGAACGATCATCGCGCGCTGGCGGATCGCCACCGATCCGCGGCGAACAGCGGATGAATATGCGGTATGGCTAAGTCAGTTGCTCCAGCTGGAGGGGCATGATCGCGCAGCCATCAGCGGCGTGATCATCGCCACGGTGGTGCCGCGTGCAACGCACAATCTGAAAATGCTCGCGCAGAAATATTTCGGCTGCGAGGCGCTGATTGCCGGGCAGCCGCCGGTTGAGTGGGGGTTCGAGATCGACGTCCGCGAGCCAAGCTCGCTGGGTGCAGACCGCGCCGTCAACACGATCGCGGCGCACCGCCTGTATCCCGGCGATTTGATCCTGATCGATTTCGGCACCGCGACCAAATTCGAAGTGATCGATTATACTGGTGCCTATAAGGGCGGCATCATTGCGCCGGGCATCAATCTGTCGCTTGAAGCACTGGTGCTGGCGGCGGCCAAGCTGCCCAATATCGCCATCGAAGCCCCCATCGACACAAGCGTGATTGGCCGCGATACCGTTAGCCAGATGCACATCGGGATTTATTGGGGCTATATCGCGATGATGGAAGGGCTGGTCGCGCGGATCAAGGCGGAGGTTGGCCGCCCGGTCAAGGTGATTGCGACCGGCGGGCTGGCTGTGCTTTTCGAGAAGCACACACGGGTTTTCGATCATGTCGAACCCGATCTGACCATTCAGGGACTGGCGATGATGTGGGATCGCGCCCATATAACCCCTTAGAGTATTGCGGGTGCGCCCTGTCGGGGCCGCACCGCTTCCCCAATCTCTGCCATATTATCGCGCCTAACCGCGCACCTCCATGGCCGCTTGCGCTTCTGCGATCGGCCGCAATGAAAGTAGAATTTTTTAGTGACTACTCCAAAGAACGAGCTCCTGTTTGTCGCACTTGGCGGCTCGGGTGAAATCGGCATGAACGTCAATCTGTACGGTTGCCAGGGCAAATGGGTGATGGTGGATTGCGGCATCACCTTTGCCGATCCCAATTATCCGGGCATCGATGTGATCCTGCCCGATCTCGCCTTTATCGAGGAACGGCTCGACGATCTGGTCGGCATCGTGCTCACCCACGGTCATGAAGATCATATCGGCGCGCTGCCCTATCTCGCCGAGGATCTGGGCGTGCCGCTCTATGCCTCGCCCTTCACCGCCGGGCTGATCCGCGGCAAGCTTGATGAAGAGGGCATCGCCGACCGGGTAAAGCTCAATATCGTCAAGCCGGGCCAGGATTTCCAGCTTGGGCCGTTCGGCTTCCGCTTCGTGCCGGTGGCGCATTCCATTCCCGAGGGCAATGCGCTGCTGATCTCCACGCCTTATGGCAAGATATTCCATACCGGCGACTGGAAGCTCGATGACGAGCCAGTGATCGGCATGCCCGCCAGCCCCGAAGTGCTGAATGCGATCGGCGATGAAGGCGTGCTTGCGCTCGTTTGCGATTCGACCAACGTGTTCAATGCAGAAGCGTCGGGTTCGGAAAGCAGCGTAAGGCAGGGGCTTTACGATGTCGTGTCGGCGGCGAAGGGGCGCGTGCTGGTCACCACCTTTGCGTCGAACGCGGCACGGTTGAAAACGCTGGGCGATGTCGCGCGCGATACCGATCGCGCGATGTGCGTTGCCGGGCGTTCGCTCGACCGTATCCTGAAGGTTGCGCGGGCGACGGGCTATTTGAAGGATTTCCCAGAAACGGTGGATTTCGACGCGGCAATGCGGTTGCCGCGTGACAAGGTGATCATCGTGGCGACAGGCGGGCAGGGCGAGGATCGTGCCGCGCTAGCACGCGTCGCCAACGGATCGCACCAGATCAGCCTCGATGCCGGTGACACTGTCGTGTTTTCGTCGAAGCAGATCCCCGGCAATGAAGTCGCGATTGGTCGCATCCAGAATTCGCTGGCGGCCAAGGGCGTGATCATGATCACCGATCGCCAGGCACATGTTCACGTGTCGGGCCATCCCGGTCGCCCGGAACTGACCAAGATGTATGGCTGGATCAGGCCAGAATTGCTGTTGCCGGTGCATGGCGAGATGCGCCATTTGATGGAGCAGGCGCGCTTTGGCCTGTCGCTCGGCATTCCGCGCGCACTAGTGCAAACCGACGGCGATGTCGTCAGGCTGGCGCCTGGCGCCCCGGCGAAGATCGGGCATGCGCCGGTCGGTCGGCTGGTGCTTGATGGCGATGTGATTTTGCCGGCGGAAGGATCGACGATCAACGAGCGGCGCAAGATGGCGCTCAACGGCCAGATTTCGGTCGCGGTCGCGGTCGGTCGCAATGGTGCGCTGCTCGGCAATCCGCAGCTTCGGGTGCAGGGTGTTCCAGTCGAGGAAGATCGCGATCCGTTTCTTGACGAGGCGACCGATGCCGCTGCTAAGGCGGTGCGGGACGGCGGCAAGGATCGCGACAAGACCCGGGAGCAGGTTCGCCTCGCCGTTCGCCGTGTGGCGGCGCGCTGGACGGGAAAAAAGCCGATCGTCGATGTTTTGTTGATCGAGGCCTGAGCCAATGCAGATCACCTCCATGCTCGCCATCTATTTTCTGATGTGGGCGTTTTCGGTGTTTCTCGTGCTACCCTTTGGCGTTCAGACCTCCGATGAAGCCGGCGCGCAGCGCGTGCCGGGCCAGGCGGAAAGCGCGCCGCATCTGTTTCGCCCGTGGCGGTTCGTGATCAGGACGACGATCGTCGCGACGATCATGTTCGTGCTGTTCCTGCTCAATTACGAATATGGCTGGGTGCGCGCTGAGACATTCGATTTCTTCGGCGGGATGAAGCCCGTTCGATAGGCGCGGCTTCAACGCCTCAGCCTCAGCTGCGCAGCCGCTCGATCGCCTGTGCCAGGGCAACATAGAGCTTGCCCATATCCGAGGAGAGCAACGTAACGCTCAGCGGTGCGCCATCACGCTGCGTTAGGACCGCGCGGAGCATCGCCTCGAAATCATGGATGTAGCGGTTTACCTGATCGCGAAACGCGTCGTCGTCGTCGTAAAGCCGGGCGATATCGCGCGCATCGCCGCCGTCGAGCAGGCGCACCGCGCGGCGGGTGAACACGCCGCGATCGCCCTTCAGGTAATTCGCCCAGCTGCCGTCCGATACCTCGCCCGACAGACTTTTGGCGATATCGATCGATGCTGAGTTGAGGGCTTCGATCAGCAGGGCGGCACGGCGCGCAAAGCTGTCGCTATCGGCCTTGTCGCGCTCGGCGCGGGCATCCTCGATCCGCTGTTCGACGAGCGATGTCGTCTCGGCGATCATCATCATCTGTCGCGTCAGCCGCTCCGATGCGCGGGTTGCCGCCTCGACTGCGCCGTCGGCGGCATCGCTGATC
>JBBQAG010000030.1:0-26352 GCA_038315875.1 Sphingomonadales bacterium
CTACCGCCGGCAGACGACAAGAGATAAGCGAGAGTTGTTGCCTCTTGGATTGAAACAACCGTCATTGCGAGCTCAGCGATGCAATCAATAGCGCCGGACTGGATTGCTTCGCTTCGCTCGCAATGACGATTCACGTTGATCGAAATCGACCCTGGGCTGTTGGCATCGCTGCCGGCACTCAGGTCGCTTCGCGCATCGCCCGCGCCAGTGCCTGATCGCCGGCACGCTCAAGCGCATCGATCACCTCGAGTCGATCGGCGCTCGGCTCGTTCTGGCTCAGCCTGGTCGTCCCTTAGTCGTCAGCTGCGTTGGCGCCCGCGCCGTTCGCCCTTGCGCTCCTGCCGGCGTGATTTGGCGATGGCGGCAGCGGCGCGGCGCTTTCCCTCGGGCGTCTCGCTGAATTTAGGCTCGTCGAGCGTCAGCAGATCGCCGAGCTTTTCGTCGAACCCAAGCAGTTTCAGGCTTTCGGCGAAATGCTGGGGCAGTTCTGCGCGCACGTCGATCTGCCCGCCATCGGGATGATCGATGCGGATTCGCCGCGCGTGCAGGTGCATCTTGCGGCTGACGCCCCCGGTTAGGAACGACGCCTGCCCGCCATATTTGCCATCGCCGACAATCGGGTGGCCAATCGCATTCATATGCACGCGCAACTGGTGGGTGCGCCCCGTATAGGGCTGCAGCTCGACCCAGGCCGCGCGGTTGCCGGCACGCTCGATCACGCGGTAGCGGGTGCGCGACGGGCTGCCCTCGCCCTCGTCGACATGCATCTTCTCACCGCCCGATCCGGGTTGCTTGGCGATTGGCAGGTCGATCATCCCGTCATGGATATCGGGCACGCCAACCACGAGCGCCCAATAGACCTTGCGCGCGGTCCTGCTCGAAAATGCCTTGGCGAAATGCCCCGCCGCGCGCGCATTGCGCGCCACCAGCAGCGCACCAGAGGTATCCTTGTCGAGCCGGTGGACGAGCTTTGGCCGCCCTTCGCTTTCAAAGGCGAGCCCATCGAGCAGGCCATCGACATGTTCGGTCGTCTTGGTGCCGCCTTGAGTCGCGAGACCCGGCGGCTTGTTGATCACGATCGCCTGCGCATCCTTGTGGATGACGAGCTCCTGGATGAACGCCGTCTCGTCGTCGGTCAGCGGCGTCACTTCGCGCTTTTTGGGCGCATCGGCGCGGACCGGCTCGGCCGGGGGCAACCGCAGCGTCTGCCCGGTGGCGAGCCGATCGCCCGGCGTCGCGCGCGCGCCGTCGATCCGCAACTGGCCCGTGCGCGCCCATTTTGCGACAAGGGTAAAGCTAGTGTCGGGCAAATGCCGCTTGAACCATCGATCGAGCCGGATGCCGTCATCCTCCGCCGTTACGATGAACTGGCGCACGTCGCTCATGCCAGCCCCCGCGCAATCGCCAGTCCGCCGAACAGCGCGATCACCGATCCAATCACCGAAGCCAGCGCATAGCCCGTTGCCGTCATCAGCGCGCCGCGTTCGATCATCGCGACGGCTTCAAGCGAGAAGGAGGAAAAGGTCGTGAAGCCGCCAAGCACGCCCACCCCGATCAGCAACCGCGCCTGTTCGTGCGGCATCGACGCGCGCGCGAGCAGCCCGGCCAACACGCCCATCGCCAGCCCGCCGATGAGATTGACCGTCAGCGTGCCCCAGGGATAGCCGGGCCCGGCCAGCGCCAGCATCGCCTCGCCGACAAGATAGCGCGCCCCGGCGCCAACCGCGCCGCCCGCCATCACAAGAAACAGAGAAAACATGGGGGCCGTTAGCGCGAAACGCGCCGCGTGAGAACCCGTTGGTGCCGGCGCCGCTTTTAGTTGCCGTTGTTGGCGACCAGATCGACGTCGGTGCCGCCGCCGTCGCGCGGGGTCATGAACACTGCATAGGCAGCGCCATCGCGGTCACGCGTGCCGGCGAGCACATGCTCGTCGCCATCGGCCTGATGCTCGCCCGAATAGCCGGCGTTGCTGGCGCGGGTGTAATACCAGTCGATGATCGTCTGCAGCGGTGCGCTGCTGGCAAAACTGACGATGCGGAGCGCGCAATTGCCGTCCTCGGTACCAGCCGCCTCGGTCACGCGCGCATCGGGATAAAGCGGCAGGTCGTTCGGCAGCCTGAGCGCCCAGCGCGTGGAATAATGAACATTGGCGGCGCAGGCCTGGGCGCCGCTTCCCTGACGCGAAGCAAGCGCCCCAAGCGTCAGCGATTCCCGGCGCGCCGCGCATTGCGGGCAATCGCCCGATTGCGCTGCCGGCGCCGGTTTGATCGTCTCACTCGTGCCGGTAGCGGCAGCCACCGCGACAGGTGCGGCGCCATCGGGCGGAACGGGGGCTGAATAGGGCTGTCCCGGCGGACGGATGGCATCGGCATTCGCCTGGCCGGCGAGCGCTGGATCGACCATGATCTGATCGTGAAGCGCGCTCATCAGCGCGGGATCGCGGACATTGCCGGTGCTATTGCCATCGGCGAGTTCGGCATCGAGCGAATCGAGATTGCGATCTTCCTCCTTCCCCGAACCGCAGGCGACGAGCGCAAGCGGCAGGAGAAGGGCAATCGCTGCCCGATCGATGCGAAACTGGATCAAGATGCGCTCCTGTACAGGCACTGCACCATGAAGCAGCAACGGTTAAAGAAGCGTTTGCCGTCCGCGCGCGGCACTTGGTGCTTGACATGAGTAATACAGCTCCCCACATTCAGTCCATGCTTAACATCCTCTCTATTCTCGTCGGCATCGTCGCCCTGCTGGTTGGCCTTATCGGCCTGGTGCCGCTGCTCGGCTGGCTAAACTGGATCGCCTTGCCGATGGCGATCATCGGCGCGGCACTCGGCGTGCTTTCGGGCCAGAAGACGGGGCGGAACCTCAACATCCTCGTGCTCCTGTTCGGCAGCGCGCGGTTGTTTATCGGTGGCGGCATTCTCTAAATTTTGTCGCAGCGCTGGCAGAGAGCATCGTTCCGGCCATTGCTGTAGCGGAAGGCAGAACGGCCCAAGTCATCCGGATCCAGGCGTTTGTGACCGCACATAAAAAAGGGCCCGGCATCGCTGCCGGGCCCTTTTCATGATCGGAAGAGATCGACTTAGCGGCAGACAACCTGGCCGCGATCGATCGACTGGCCGAGCAGCGCACCGCCGCCGGCACCCAGCAGCGTGCCAAGCGTGCGCGATCCGCCGCCTGCGAGCGAATTGCCGAGCAGACCGCCAGCAAGGCCGCCGATGATCAGGCCGGTCGTGCCGTCCGAACGGCGGCAATAATAACGATTGTCACCGCCGCGATAGATGCGGTCGTTACGGGTGAGACGGCGCGGCTGATAATAGCGCCCGTCGCGGTAATAACGCTCCGCATAATAAGCCTTTGAGCCGTTTTCATACCGGTTATAGTCGTAATTGCGATAGCCGCGCCAATCACGCTGACCCTGCCCGCGATAGCCGCGATCGTTGCGATAGTCGCGTCGGGCATCGCGAACATCGTTACGATACTCGCGGTTTGCATCGCGGACGTCGCCGCGTGAATCGGCATCGCGGACGGCCTCGCGGCGATCCTGCTGGGCGTCGCGTACGTCACGATTATATTCGCGATTGGCCTCGCGGGCGGTTTGCTGCGCCGTCACGGGGATGGCGGGAAGGGCAATCGCGGCGATCGCCGCTGCCATGATGGTCATGCGCATGTGAATTTCCTTTATTGCGTGGACCATCTCAGAACGATCCTCGGCAGGGCTTGTTGCGTGAATGGAAAACTACCTGTCGTTCATGCGCGCGAAAGCTGACGGCGGCCTGATGCTCCCGACACGCAAAAAGGGGCGCGACTTTCGTCACGCCCCTTTTGGTACAACACTATTACAAGATCAGCGGCAGCGCTTGTTCTTGGTCAGCGTACGGTCGATGGCGCGGCCACCAAGCGCACCGCCAACGCCGCCAAGCACCGTGCCGAGCACACCGCCACCAAGCGCGTTGCCGACAACGGCACCACCAACGCCGCCGGCGATCAGGCCGGTCGTGCCGTCCGAATGGCGGCAATAGGTCTTGCCGTTCCGCTCATAGACGCGCGATTGATAGTGGCGATGCTTGGCATCGGCCTGGCCGGGAAAGCTGGTAACGCCGACAGGAATGGCGACGGCGACGGCACAGGCGGCCATGATGATGTTACGCATGATTGTGTTCCTTGCTCTAGATTAATCTCGAAACCATAACGCCGGTGGAATGCATCGGGTTTCATGAACCTGAAACAACAATCTGTTCTGCTAGTGTCAAGGCAAGCCAAAGCCGCGTCAGCCCCCGTCGGCATCGACGCACGCCGGTCTCTGATCTGGTCCAGATTTATATCCACGATATCCACGTTATCCGCAGCCCCCGTCGGATGATTTGGGCTTTGCGCGACTCGCGATTGGTGACAGCATCTGACTTGTAAGCAGTTGGCCCAGACGCGGGAAACCGAAGAAGGATCAAAGGCTTAGGCTAGGGTCTGGTGCTGGTGCCGCAAGGGAACCGAACCAGAGTCGAGCGGGGTGTCGATCCCCTTGTTCAGTGGTGGCGCGGTGCAAACCAACCCCTCACCATAAGGGTCGAGCCGATGTCCAACGGTTTGCAGGTTTCCGCAAGGGAGCATGTGGGCTGGGTGGCCGAGCCGAAGATTGCCGGGAAGCCGAAAGGCGGATCACGATCGGAAAGCGGAGTTGCCGAAAAGCGAAGCCGGATGCCCCCCGCGGCGTTGGCCGAGCATGCCGCCGAAACCAGAAGGCGCGGGTGGACCGAAAGGAAAGCCAAGCGGATCGAAGTCCGGCGACCGGGGGTCGGCAGCAATGCCGGCCCCCATTTTCGTTCTGCGACAGCGACAGTGCGCTTAAGGCAGCAACGCCTTTTGCAACGCTTGGCATCATGGCCCGCAGACCGCTATCGCTGGGCGATGGTCCCTGACACGCTCTCTTCCCTGCCGACCACGCTCGCGCCGCTGCTCGATCTGGCCGGTCTTGCTGTGTTCGCTGCGTCGGGGGCGCTGGCGGCGGCAAAGCGCGGACAGACGATCATCACCCTCAGCTTCTTTGCGTTGATCACCGGCGTCGGCGGCGGGACCGTGCGCGACCTGATGATCGGCGCGCCGGTATTCTGGGTGCATGACAGCCGTGCGGCGGCGGTGTGCCTGGCCGTTTCCTTCGTCATCTGGATCACGCCACAGCGCTGGTGGGAGGGTGCAGCGCTTGCGTGGTTCGATGCCGTGGGGCTCGCGGCTTATGCAGTGTTCGGCGCGGCCAAGGCGCTGTCATACGGTGTCCCGCCCGTGCCAGCGGCAGTGATGGGGGTTCTCAGCGCCTGCGTTGGCGGCATCATCCGCGACGTCCTGGCCGGTGAACCGTCGATCATCATGCGTCCGGAGATTTATGTGACGGCGGCGGCCCTGGCGGCATCGACGCACGTCGCGTTGACCGCGATCGGCATGCCGGTGGCAGTGGCCGCGCCCGTCGCAGCGATGGCAGGATTTGCCTTGCGCGCGGCAGCGATCGGCTGGAAACTTGCACTCCCCGCTTATCGCGGGCGCGGTTAAATTCCCCGGATGACGCCGATGTCGCTGAACGGGCGGGGCTCGACGGGGGGCACTGCGGAATCGTTCAGCTCGCACTGCCAGAAGCCGACATCGACCCAGCGCCCCTGCTTGTACCCGACCTCGCGGTAAACGCCCGCGCGCCTGAACCCGACCGATTCGTGGAGCGAGATCGAGGCATCATTTGGCAACGAGATGACACCGATCGCCTGCGTGAAGCCCTGCGTGCGCAGCGTATCGATCAGCGCGTCATAAAGCAGGCGCCCCGTCCCCTGCCCATGAACCGATCCGGACATGTAGATCGATGTCTCGACGACATAGCGATAGGCTGGTCGATCGCGAAACTCGCCGGCATAGGCATAGCCGAGCACGCCGCCGCCCTCCGGATCGCCATTGGTTGCGACCAGCCAGGGATAGAAGCCGTTCGATTTTTCCATTCGCGCGCGGATCTGGCGCGTATCGGGAGCATCGGTTTCGAACGAGACGGTGCCGCTCATCACATAGGGCGCATAGATCGCGGCGATTGCGGCAGCGTCGTCTGGCGTCCCCGCCCGCACTGCAATCACAGGCCAAGCCTTGCCAGCACAAAGTCCATCAATCGGATATCGTCGGCGCGTCGAGCAGCGGGCGCCAATCCGCTGCATTCAAGACAACGCGCCTGCACAGCAGCCCCCGTCGCCAATCGCCTTGCATCGCCCAGCGCCTGTGCGAACACAGCGCGGCGATCCGCCGCCACGCGCGAAAACACGTCATGCGCCTGATCGACACTATCCTCATCGTCGTTGCGGCTGAAACCGGCGATCAATCCGGCATACCAGCTCGGCTTTTTCTCCAGATATTCGGCATGGACATTTTTTGGGTCCAGCCCGGCGCGGCGTGCTGCCTCGGCAATCGCATCGTGCAGCCCGCCGAATCGGTCGACCAGATGAATTTGCCGCGCCGTGCCGCCATCCCATACGCGGCCCTGCGCAATCGCATCGACCTGCGCCGGCGTCATGTGCCGCGCATTCGCCACGCGGTTCAAGAATTCGCGATAGCCGTGATCGATGCCCGCCTGGAGGATCTGGTCGACTTCGGCATTGGTACCGCCAACGATATCAGGCTGGCCGCTGAGCGGCGCCGTCTTCACCCCATCTGCTGTAACGCCGATCTTTTTCAGGCTGTTCTCAAAGGTGGGGATGATGCCGAAGATGCCGATCGATCCAGTGATCGTGTTGGGTTCGGCAAAGATCATGTCGCCAGCTGTTGCCACCCAATAGCCGCCGCTTGCCGCAACCGAGCCCATCGAAATGATGATTGGCAGTTTCTGCGCCTTCGCCTCTAGGATCGCCTGCCGGATCGTCTCCGAAGCAAGCGCCGAGCCACCCGGCGAATCGACGCGGACGACGAGGGCCTTCAGCTTTTTCTTGGCCAGGCCTTCAAGCACCAGCTTCGAGATCGTCTCTCCGCCCGCCGTGCCCGGACCGGCCTTGCCGTCAACGATATCGCCGGCGACGGTGATAACGCCGATCGCATCCCCGCCCTGGGGCAGCGGATTGGCCTCGACATAATCATCAAAGCGGATCGTGTTGAAACTGCCCGCCGCCTTGCCCGAAGGCGCGCCGGCAATCGCTGCGACACGCTTGCTGAAAGCGGTGCGATCGCCGAGCTTGTCGACAAGGCCCGCCTTCAGATTGGCCTGGGCGATATCACCATTGGTCGCGGCGATCTGATCGCCCGGCGTTGCCAGGAAACCCGCTATCTGCGCCTTGGGTCGCGCCTTGGCGATCATCTGGCGCCAATCCTCGAGCAGCGACCCGTAAAGTGCCGCGCTCGCCTCCTTCGCCTCAGGCGACTGATCGGCTCGGGTATAGGGCTCGACAAAGGATTTGAACTTGCCGACGCGGTATACGTGCACATTGACGCCAAGCTTGTCGATCAACCCCTTGTAATAAAGCTGCGATCCGCCGGGGCCCATGAACAGCGTGCCGCCCATCGGGTTCATCCAGATCTCGCTTGCATTGGCGGCAAGACGATATCCCGAATCGGTGTACGCGGTAGCATAGGCAAGGACCGGCTTGCCACTGGCGCGCACTCGGCCAAGCGCTGCGGCCACTTCGCTGACCGCAGCCGGGTAACCGCCGCCATAGCTGTCGAGATCGAGCACGATCGCCTTTACCCGCGAATCGTCCTTTGCGGCATCGATGGTTCGGACAAGATCGCGCAGGCGGAATTCGCGAGGGCGATTGCCGCCGCTGAAATTGAACGCATCCTGCTCCGTCGGCTGTTCGACGATGCTGCCGTCGAGCGCGATGACGAGCGCGCCGTCGCGGATGGAGCGCGGATTAGGCCGGGCCGAAAGCAGCGCGAACAACGCGCCAAAAAACAGCAGCATCGCGGCAAGGACAAGCGCATCCTTGATTCCCACCAGCAGCTTCCATGCGCCGCGCAACAATTTCACGTTTTCATTCTCCGGCCTGGCACCGCGGCGTGCGGCTCTAGGCAGGGCCATTTAGCCGTTAGTGTTTGGCAAGAGCAATACGCCTTATCGGCCGCATTCTGGCTTCGGGCGGTTCAGCGCACCAAAAAGAAAGCGGCGGTTGCGCAGCGATACCGCTAGAGCAGCGCCATGCCGCCGGTCACCGCCTCCACCGAACCGAATTTGCCCCCGCCATCGCGGTTGCAGGGAGAATTCGCGGCGTTATTGCGGCTCGCCGGGCCGCTGGTCGGCGCCAATCTGTTACAGATGGCGGTCTATGCCGTCGATGTGATCTTTGTCGCACGGCTCAATCCAGTCGATTTCGCGGCAGCGACGCTGGGCGTCTTCCTGTTCGGCGTCATGATGTGGTCGCTGATCGGGCTCGCCACGGCGTGTGCGCCGATCATTGCTGCAGAGCTTGGCGCGCGCCGCCATGCGGTGCGCGAAGTGCGCCGCTCATTCCGGATGGCGCTGTGGCTTGCGGTGGCCGCATCGCTGCCCTTTATCATCGTGCTGGTGCACGGCGAGACGGTGCTGCGGCTGATGGGACAAGACCCGCGGGTCGCAGCGCGCGCGGGCGATTTCCTCGATATTCTCGTCGTCGCGCTGATCCCCACGGTCGCCGTCGCGGTGATGCGCACGGCCGCGGCGGCACTGGGGCGACCCGGCTGGGCACTGGCAGTGACCATGCTCGCGCTGTTGCTCAATATCGTCGGCAACTGGTGTCTGGTCTTTGGTCATGCAGGGTTTCCAGCGCTCGGGCTTGAGGGCTCGGCGATTGCGAGCGCAGTGACGACAACGGCGATGCTGGTGGCTTATTGGGCGATCCTGTCGTTTGATCCGCATATCGGGCGATACCGGCTTTTCGGGCGCTGGTGGCGACCCGAATGGCCTCGGCTGTGGCAGATCTTCAAGCTTGGGGCGCCGATCGCGCTTGCGTTCACGCTTGAAGGTTCGCTGTTCGGCGGGGCGGCGTTGCTGATGGGGTTGATCAGCGTAACGGCGGTTGCCGCGCATGCTGTGGCGCTGAACATCGCCGCGATCACCTTCCAGATACCACTTGGCATCGCGCAGGCAGCGACGATCCGGGTCGGCATGGCCTATGGAGCGGGCTCGCGGGAATGGATTGCCCGTGCTGGCTGGACCGCGATTGCGCTTGGAACCGGGGTGATGCTGCTCAGCGCCACCGCGATCTGGGCAGTGCCCGGCTTGTTCATGGCCGCTTATCTCGATCTCGACTCACCACGCAACGGCCCGACGATCGCGCTTGCCTTCCGCTTCTTGCAGGTCGCAGCGGTGTTCCAGCTCGTCGATGGCGCGCAGGTCGTGCTAGCAGGCGCGCTCCGCGGTCTGCAAGATACCCGCGTGCCGATGCTGATTGCAGGCTTTGGCTATTGGGGCATCGGCTTTGTCACCTCGATTTTGCTTGGCTTCTGGCTGGACTGGCAGGGAGTCGGCATCTGGATCGGGCTAGCGGCCGGATTGACTGCGGTTTCAGCGATGTTGTTGTGGCGGTGGACCCAGCGCGACCGGCTGAGGCTGCTGCCCCCCTGACAGGCCGGACTGTCGCGACTCTGTCGCGACATTGGCCAATCACTGGTTGACGATTGCCCGTCGCGACCACATATGCCCATTGCTGGCACTCACCCATGGTGAGTGCTAACGCCCATTTATTCGCAACCCTTATTAGAAAGGATCGAACGCATGAACTTTCGTCCCTTGCACGATCGCGTTCTCGTTCGCCGCGTTGAAGCCGAAGAAAAAACGGCCGGCGGCATCATCATCCCAGAGACCGCCAAGGAAAAGCCGCAGGAAGGCGAAGTCGTCTCTGTCGGCACCGGCACCCGCGCCGACGACGGCAAGATCACCCCGCTCGACGTCAAGGCGGGCGACAAGATCCTGTTCGGCAAATGGTCCGGCACCGAGGTCAAGGTCGACGGTGAAGACCTGCTGATCATGAAGGAATCGGATATTCTCGGGATCGTCGGCTAACGCCACGGGCTCGGAAATCGTTGGCCACCCCATAAGGTGCGCCTAACTTTTGTAACCTTCCAATTGAAAGGGTAGCCACATGGCAGCCAAGGACGTAAAATTTTCGCGTGACGCTCGTGAGCGCATTCTGCGCGGCGTCGACATCCTCGCCGATGCCGTTAAGGTCACGCTGGGGCCAAAGGGCCGCAACGTCGTAATCGACAAGAGCTTCGGCGCACCCCGCATCACCAAGGACGGCGTCACCGTCGCCAAGGAAATCGAACTCAAGGACAAGTTCGAGAATATGGGCGCGCAGATGCTGCGCGAAGTTGCCTCCAAGACCAACGACGTTGCCGGTGACGGCACCACCACCGCGACCGTGCTCGCCCAGGCGATCGTTCGCGAAGGCATGAAGTCGGTTGCAGCCGGCATGAACCCGATGGACCTGAAGCGCGGCATCGACCTCGCGGTCATCGAAGTCGTCAAGGACCTGAAGGCGCGCTCAAAGCCCGTCTCCGGCACCAAGGAAATCGCCCAGGTCGGCATCATCTCGGCAAATGGCGACACCGTCGTCGGCGAGAAGATCGCTGAAGCGATGGAAAAGGTCGGCAAGGAAGGCGTGATCACCGTCGAGGAAGCCAAGGGCCTCGAATTCGAGCTCGACGTCGTCGAAGGCATGCAGTTCGATCGTGGCTATCTGTCGCCTTACTTCATCACCAACCCGGAAAAGATGTCGGTCGAACTCAACGATCCGTACATCCTGATCCACGAAAAGAAGCTGTCGAACCTGCAGGCGATGCTCCCGATTCTGGAAGCCGTCGTTCAGTCGGGCCGTCCGCTGCTGATCATCGCCGAGGATATCGAGGGTGAGGCGCTTGCCACGCTCGTCGTCAACAAGCTGCGCGGTGGCCTGAAGGTCGCGGCCGTCAAGGCGCCTGGCTTTGGCGATCGTCGCAAGGCGATGCTCGAGGACATCGCGATCCTGACCAAGGGCGAGATGATCTCCGAAGACCTCGGCATCAAGCTCGAGTCGGTGACCGTCGGCATGCTCGGCACCGCCAAGCGCGTGACGATCGACAAGGACAACACCATCATCGTCGATGGTGCTGGTGATCATGACGCGATCAAGGCGCGCACCGATGCGATCCGTGGTCAGATCGAAAACACCACGTCCGACTATGACAAGGAAAAGCTGCAGGAGCGTCTCGCCAAGCTGGCCGGCGGTGTTGCAGTGATCAAGGTCGGTGGGTCGACCGAGGTTGAAGTCAAGGAGCGCAAGGACCGCGTCGACGACGCGCTGCACGCAACCCGCGCAGCCGTTGAAGAAGGCATCGTCCCCGGCGGCGGCACTGCGCTGCTTTATGCCACCAAGGCATTGGCCAACCTAAAGGGCGCGAATGACGACCAGACGCGTGGCATCGATATCGTCCGCAAGGCGCTCGAGGCTCCGCTGCGCCAGATAGCCCAGAATGCTGGTGTCGATGGCGCGGTTGTCGCTGGCAACCTGCTGCGCGAAAACGACGAGACACGTGGTTTCAACGCACAGACCGACCAGTATGAGAACCTCGTCGAGAGCGGCGTGATCGACCCCACCAAGGTCGTCCGCACCGCGCTGCAGGACGCAGCCTCGGTCTCGGGCCTGCTGATCACCACCGAAGCGGCGGTGAGCGAGTTGCCTGAAGACAAGCCCGCCATGTCGATGGGCGGCGGCGGCATGGGCGGCATGGGCGGCATGGACTTCTGATCCGAAGGGCGAGTCCTGTGCCACACTGGCGCGGGACTCGCCCGAGGACGGACGGCGGGACGACGGCTTGCCGACGAACCCGGCCGACGGGCGGCGGCTTTGCCGTCGCCGAGCCAACCAGCCTACCACCTATCCAAACAAAAGGCTGGGGGGCAACACTCCCCGGCCTTTTGCTTTTCGCGATTGTTCGGCTATCGCCAGCGAATGATCCGCCTGGCCATCTTCGATTGCGACGGCACCCTCGTCGATAGCCAAGCCAATATCTGCCGCGCGGTCGAGGAGGCGTTTGAAACTGGTGGCATCGCCCCGCCGCCGCGCCCCGCAATCCGCCGCATCGTCGGGCTGAGCCTTGTCGAGGCAATACGGCTGCTGCTGCCCGATGGCGACGCCAAGCGCCATCAGACGCTCGCCGACGATTATAAAGCTGCGTTCTTTCGGCTGCGCAGTGCAGGCGCAATGGAAGAGGAGCCGCTGTACGATGGGATGATCGACGCCCTCGATACGCTTGCCGCCGCTGGCTGGCATTTCGGCGTGGCAACGGGTAAATCGGATCGCGGGCTGGCGCATATTCTGTCGCATCACGGCATAGCCGATCGATTCGTAACGCTGCAGACGGCGGATCGCCACCCTTCCAAGCCACACCCATCGATGATCGAAAAGGCGATGGCCGAGGCCGGATCTGGCGCTGAGACAACGGTGATGATTGGCGACACGAGCTTTGACATGGCAATGGCCCGCGCCGCCGGCACCCGCGCAATCGGCGTCGCCTGGGGATACCACCCGCCCGAGGAACTGATCGCAGCGGGCGCACATATCGTCGTCGACCGGGTCGATGCGCTGGCCAATGCGCTGGAGGCAGGATGAAAGATCTCGACCCCACCCCGGACAACACCGCGCGCAACCGATATTTCATGATGACTGCAGCGCGGCTAGGCGGGGCGGCGGGCGCGGTGTTCGGGATCGTGCTGATTGGTCGCGCAGAAACCCTGCTGCCAAAGATTCTGGGGGTCGCCATCGTCGTCTCGGCATTGATCGTGATGGCGACGCTGCCGCGTGCGCTCGCCCGGCGCTGGCGGACCCCGCCGACACCGTGAAGCGTTTCTGGAAGACGGTGGCGGTCGTCGCAGGCCCCCACGGCCATGCGATCGAACTTGACGGGCGACCGGTTCGCACGCCAGGCCGCCTGCCGCTCGCCCTGCCCAACCCCGCGCTTGCGCACGCCGTGGCGGAAGAATGGCGCGCGGTGGAGGACAAGATCGATCCGCGTGCGATGCCGTTGACGGGCCTTGCCAACGTCGCAATCGAACGGATCGCTACAGACCCTTCGCCCTTCATTGCCAATCTGGCCGCTTATGCCGAAAGCGATCTGCTCTGCTACCGTGCCGAAGCGCCGGAGCCGTTGATTGCGCGACAAATGGCGGCGTGGGATCCGCTGCTCGATTGGGCGCGACGGCGCTATAATATCCATATCGAGGTGACGAGCGGCATCCGGCATATCCCACAAGCGCCGCCGACGCTGGCGCGCCTCGCGGACGCCATTGCCGCGCGCACGCCTTTCGAGCTGGCCGGACTGTCGCCGGTCGTCACGATCACTGGATCACTGATCGCCGGGCTCGCGCTGATCGAGGGTCGTGCGGATGCCGACACGATCTGGAACGCGGCGCATGTCGATGAGGACTGGCAGGCCGAGCTTTGGGGGACGGACGACTGGGCGGTAGCAACGCGCGCCGCCCACCGCGCGGAATTCGACGCCGGCGTGCGGCTGCTGGCGCTGCTCGGCTGAGGCTTATTTCATCAGCTTGCGGATGAAGCCGATCAGCCCGGTTTGTCGCGAACGCTTCAATCGTTCGGCAGCGAGGATCGTCTTCACATCGCGAAAGCATTGCTCGACATGATCATTGACGAGCACATAATCATAGCCGTCCCAATGGCTCACCTCGGCAGTGGCGCGCTGCATCCGCGCCGCGATCACGTCATTGCTGTCAGTTGCGCGGCGGACGAGGCGATCGTTCAACTCCTCCATCGAGGGCGGCAGGATGAATACGCGAACGACATCGCCGCCGGCGATCTGGAACAGCTGCTGCGCGCCCTGCCAATCGATATCGAAAAGCACGTCCTTGCCGGCACCGAGCATCGCATCGACCTGGGCACGCGGCGTGCCGTAGCGCTGGCCGAACACGTGCGCCCATTCGAGGAATTCGTTGTTCGCGACCATATCGCGGAACATGTCGAGGTCGACGAAATGATAATCGACGCCGTCCTGCTCGCCCGGCCGCATCGGCCGGGTGGTCGCCGAAACCGACATCGCCAGATCGGGCTCGTCGGCGAGCAATTTGCGCGCAATCGTCGATTTGCCTGCACCCGACGGCGATGACAGCACGAACAACACGCCCCGGCGCTTGAATTCGTGAAGATCATGATCCGCCGCTTCCATGCGCGCTAGTGGCGCGGCGATGCCGTCTCCGTCAAGCCATCAGACGTTCAACCCTTTGGTTCTGTACCGCCACCAAAAGCGCGTTGCTTGAGTTCGGCGGCCCCGCGCAGCACTGCCCAGCCAACCGCATAGGTGATTGCAAGCGGCAGGACGACCTTGAGCACATTGGCGGTAACCGCGCCGTACAGCGCGCCATCGGCGGCGCTGTCGTCTCCGCTCATCGAATCGATCGCGCCACCAACCAATGCACCTACCGTCGTCGCACCCATCGCTCATCTCCTTGGTTCAGGCGAGCTAAGCGATCGAAGACGCCGATTGTTCCGGCAGCGTCACACCATCGATTCGGGTCGGACGAGGCGATCAAAGGTCGCTGCGTCGACCAGCCCAAGCGCAATCCCGGCTTCCCTCAAGGTCAACCCTTCGACATGTGCGTGCTTGGCGATCTTTGCGGCATTGTCATAGCCGATTTCGGGGGCGAGCGCCGTAACCAGCATCAGCGACCGATCTACCAGTTCGGCGATGCGCGCGCGGTTGGGCTCGATCCCCGCCACACAGCGCTCCGCGAAGCTCGTCATGCCGACGCTCAGCAGGTCGATCGATCGCAGGATGTTGGCCCCGATCATCGGCTTGAAGACGTTGAGTTCGAGGTGGCCCTGCATCCCGCCCACTGTAATCGCCGCATGATTGCCGATCACCTGCGCTGCGACCATCGTCAACATCTCGCACTGGGTGGGGTTGACCTTGCCCGGCATGATCGAGCTGCCGGGCTCGTTTTCGGGAAGGTTGAGCTCGCCAAGCCCAGAGCGCGGCCCCGATCCAAGCAGACGGATATCGTTGGCGATCTTGGTGAGTGAGACGGCGAGCGTGTTGAGCCGCCCGGAGAATTCGACGAGCGTATCGTTGCTTGCCAGTGCCTCGAATTTGTTGGGCGCGGTTTCGAACGGCAGGCCCGTGATCAAGGCGATTTCTGCGGCCGCCGCCTCGGCAAATCCCGGTGGCGCGTTGAGCCCGGTGCCAACCGCGGTGCCGCCCTGCGCGAGCTTGCAAAGCCCGTGCTCGATCAGCGGCGCGGTCCGGGTTCGCGACATCCGCAATTGCGCATAATAGCCCGAAAATTCCTGGCCAAGCGTGATCGGCGTCGCATCCTGCAAATGCGTGCGGCCGACCTTGACGATCTGCCCCCACGCATCGACCTTCGCGAGCAGCGCCGCTTCGAGCCCGGCGAGAGCCGGCATCAGCGCCTTGCTCGCCGCCAGCGCCGCCGCGACATGCATCGCCGTCGGGAAGCTGTCGTTGGACGACTGGCTCATGTTCACATGATCATTCGGGTGAACTGGCGATTTGCCGCCGCGCGTGCCGGTGAGCATTTCATTGGCGCGGCCGGCGATGACCTCGTTGACGTTCATGTTGGTCTGGGTGCCGCTGCCCGTCTGCCAGATGACCAGCGGGAACTGATCGTCGAGCTTGCACGCAATCACCTCCCCCGCCGCCGTCTCGATCGCATCGGCGATGTCGGGGGGCAGACCATGCGCCCTGTTCACCCGCGCCGCCGCCTGCTTCACGATGGCGAGCGCATGGACGATCGCTATCGGCATTCGCTCGGTCGCCGGGAAGGGGAAATGGGCGATGCTGCGCTGGGTTTGGGCGCCCCAATAGGCGGCGGCCGGCACGTCGACGGGGCCGAGCGAATCGCTTTCGGTGCGGACGTGCTGGCTCATCGAAGCGCTTGCAGGTGGTGGGGGAGAAGACGGCATCCAGGGAGCATAGCGCGACAAGGCGGGACTAGGACAGGGCGATCATGCCTTTTCCAACGTGGCAGGTGGCGCCACGGCGACGGCCAGCGCGGCACGCAGATGCGGCGCGCGGCGCATCGCACCGAACATGATCGCCCATTGCCGCAGCGAAATCACCGCCGGGTTGTACGTCCTGATCGGATCGGTCAGGCCATAGCGCAGCCCGCCAGCGTCGGGCTCCTCGCGAAAACTGCCGAACATCCGGTCGAAAATGATCAGCACGCCGCCGAAATTGCAATCGAGATACTCGGCGTTGGACGCGTGATGGGCGCGGTGGTGCGACGGCGTATTGAGCACCCATTCGAGATAGCCGAGCTTTGGAATGGCCTCGGTGTGCAGCCAATATTGGTAAAGCAGATTGGCAGCGAGCAGGCCGACGACCATTTGCGGCTGAAAGCCAATCAGCAGCAGCGGGGTGTAGACCAGCCAGCCACCCGATAGCGGCCCCGTCCAGCCCAGGCGAATGGCGGCGGGCAAGGTGATTTCGTTGGCGCTGTGGTGCGTCGCATGGGTTGCCCAGAACCAGTTGACGGTGTGGCTCCAGCGGTGGAACCAGTAATAGGCAAACTCGACGGCAAAGAAGCCGATCACCCAGACGCGCCAGTCGTTCATCGGCAAGTGCATGGGCGCGAGTTGAGCCAGAGCGACGAATATCGGCGTCAGCAACAGCGCATTGAGCGGCTTGAGCGCCAGCCCGCCGAGCGCGACACCGAATGAGGCGACCGTGGCGCGAACGTCATAGGTCCGCTTGGCGATGGCTTTGCGCCATATCCATTCACCAACCAACGCCACAAGCATCACGATCAGGATCGCGGGGTTGTGGGTGATGACGTCTGTCATCGCGTCGCGCCCTTGGAAGCGGCCGCGATCTCGGCCTTAGTCAGGATATTGTCGTGATTGACGTCGGCATAATCGAACATGACGGTTGGACCATTGACGAATTCGTCGCGGGTAACATTGCCATTGCGATCGACATCAAACTGCACCTTTAGCGTATCGAACTGCGCCCCGATCGAGGTGCCACGGACGATGGAAGGGATGTCGGCATCAGACAATACGCCGTCGCGATTGCGGTCGAACCGCGCGAAATTGGCGGTCCGCCACGCGACCAGTTCGGCCTTGCTCACATTGCCGTCGCGATTGGCATCGGCCTCGATCATCCGGGCGATGATCGCGGCACGATCCGCGCTTTGGGCGAAGGCGGCAACGGGAAGGGAAACCAGCAGAAGCACGAGGAGAGCGTTTGGCATGACAGGTCCAATCGACTTACAAAAAAAGCACGGCCCCGGATGTCGGGAGAGGGGGAGGACGATCCGGGGCCGCGAGGTTGGGGGGCTTTGATTACTGCGGGGTCGGGCAGCTGATGCTGGCACCCGATGCATCGGTGCAGCTGTAGCTGGTCACTGGCTTGCCGGTGGCAGGATCGATCGTGGTCGAACCCTTATAGGTGGTGCCGCCGGTGCCGGTGGCTGTCGTCGCGCGGCTGCCCGTGTACGTGCCATCGGCATTGCGCGTCGCCGAGCCCTGGCTGCTGGCCGAGCCGTTGGCGCCGGTTGCCGTGAAGCCACCGGTCCGCGTTCCCGAGCCATCGGGGTTGGCGGTCGTCGTCGAGGCACGCACACCGCTACGGCCATTGGCCCCATAGACAGCGCCACCGCTGGCGGCGGTCACTGAACCATCGGCATTTTTCTTTGCGCCACGGCCGCTTGCATAGACCGAGCCGTTGGGGGTCTTGCCGGCGGTAGCAGCGCCGTTCGTTGTCCGGACGCGGGCGCGCTGCGCGTCGGCAGCAGTGCCGGCGACTAGCGCGGTGGTGGCAATGAGCAGCATGATCGAACGGGTGGTTTTCATGAGATGTCCTTCCTTGAAAGCATGGACCGCTGCCTGGCTTGGCAGGGGATGACGCTGGTATGGCGGGAGGATGCCGCGCGGCGATGTCGGCCAAGCGCGAAGATGTTTCAGCCCGTTGCACGACGGCACCGGTGCAACAGTTTGTCACATCTTCAGGCTTCGCTGCGGGCATCGACCGTGCGATGCCTGGGGTATGAGCGAAGGGGCCGCCCGCATCATCGTCGTCGATGACGATCCGGAATTGCTGACGCTGCTTCGGCGCTTCCTGACCGAACAGGGGCATCTGGTGCGAGCGGTCAGCGACGGGCGCGCGCTCGATCAGGCGTTGTTGCGGGACCCTGCCGATATCATCGTCCTCGATCTGATGATGCCGGGCGAAGACGGGCTCGCCATTTGCCGTCGGCTGCGCGCGCACGGCGACACCACCCCGATTCTGATGCTGACCGCGCGCGGCGACCCAATCGATCGCATCCTCGGCCTTGAGATGGGCGCCGACGATTATCTGGCCAAGCCATTCGAGCCGCGCGAACTGCTCGCGCGGATCGCCGCCATCCGCCGACGGATCAACCAGGCACGCGCGCAGCGCGACAACGTGATCGATTTCGGCCCGTATCGGCTCAACCTGTCGGCGATGGCGCTGACCCGCGACGGCGAGACGGTGCCGCTCAGCAGCCGCGAATTCGCCCTGCTCTCCGCGCTCGCCCAAAGCATTGGACGCCCGCTCAGCCGCAGCCAGTTGATCGACCGGGCACTTGGCCGCGACGCCGATGTGTCCGACCGCGCGATCGACGTTCAGGTTGCCCGGCTCCGCCGCGCAATCGGCGATGATCCCGCCAACCCAAGCTGGGTCAGGACCGTATGGGGCGTTGGCTATGTGCTGACGCTTGACGGCCGGCCTTCATGAAGATCGCTTTGCCCGAAATCAAAACGCTGCTCTCCCGCAACGTTGCGCTCATTCTCGCAGCCGTGCTGACGGCCGAGCTGATCACTGGACTGCTCGTCAACCGGTTGGTCATCGTGCCGCAGACCAATCGGATCGCGACCATCATGGCGCGCACGATCACCGCGGTTTCGGAGACGATGGCGGCCGTTCCCGCCAATGAGCGAAAGCGCCTGATCGCCCGGCTTAGTGCGGGCAGTGCCCTGAGCATCCGCCCGGATATCGGCGCGCCCCCTGAAGGCGCCGGTTGGCCGAGCTATATCGAGATGCGCTATATGGATGCGCTTGCGAGCCAGCTGCGCGGCCAGCACGGCTTCGAATGGCGATCCGACCGCTCCCGGCGCCTTTGGCTCAAGGTAAACCTTGCCGGCGATTTTTACTGGCTGACTGCCGAGGTACCCAACGGCTTCAACCCCGCCGAGGCGCTCGTCGCATCGCTCTCGGTCGCGTTTGCAGCGGCGGGTGTTGGATCGATCCTTATCCAACGGCGAATCGACGCGCCGATGCGCCGCCTTGCCGAGGCGGCCGCTCGTGTCGGCACGCAAGGCGGACCAGGCTGGCTGCCCGAAGACGGCCCGCGCGAGATCGCCGAGGTCAGCCGATCGTTCAACATCATGACGCAGCGCATCGCCGAGGTGGATGCCGAACGGACGCTGATGCTCGCCGGGATCAGCCATGACCTGCGGACGCCGCTGGCGCGGCTGCGGCTGGTGCTGGCGATGCTGCCGGCAAGCGACCTCGACCTGAGCGAAAGTGCGGCGCGACAAGTCGACCAGATCGACCAGATGCTCGGCCAGTTCCTCGATTTTGCGCGCGGCGCGTCGGCTGAGGCGCGGGTAACGACCGATCTCGCCACCCTGGCGCGGGAGGCGATCGAGATGGCCGATACACCCTGCGACATCGCGATCGAGCCGGGATCGCCCAGTCACGCGCTGTTGCAACCGCGTGCCTGTCAACGGGCGGTCTTCAACCTGATCGCCAATGCGCAACGGCATGGCGCACTGCCAATCAGCGTCGCCATTGGTGGGTCAGCGGATGCCGCCTGGATCGCGGTGCGCGATCATGGGCCCGGCATCGATCCCGAACTCCGCCACCGACTCGTCCGACCGTTCGTGCGCGGCAATGCGGCGCGCGGTGGCACCGGCACCGGGCTTGGTCTCACGATTGTCGAGCACGTCACGCGCGCCAATCAGGGCGTCCTCGATTTCGCAACCTTGCACGATGGCCGATTCGAGGCACGGATGACATTCGGTCACAGCGGAGAAGCGTAAAGCGAAGACGGCGCCGAAGCTTCAGGCCCGCTTATTTCTTCCGCTTGAAATCCACGCTCACCACGTTCGATCCGTCTTCTACCGGCACGGCAATCGGCTCGTCGTTTTCGGCTTCCTCATGCGGCTCTGGGCCATCGGGCCCTTCAGCGGCCTGGAAGCGCAGCTCGAAATTGACCGCGGGATCGTGGAAACCCGTGATCGCCGAATAGGGGATGATGAGCTTCGATGGGACCTGGTTGAAGCTTAGGCCGACCGAGAACCGCTCATCGTCAACGAGCAGATCCCAGTATCGATTCTGCATCACGATCGTCATTTCATCGGGGAAACGCTCGATCAGGCGCTGCGGGATATCGACGCCAGGCGCCTGTGTTTTGAAGGTGATGTAGAAATGATGCTCGCCGGGAAGCCCGCCATTGGTTGCAACCGAGCCCAGAACGCGCCCGACAACGGCGCGCAGCGCCTCCTGGACGATTTCGTCGTAGGGAATCAGGCTATCGGGCAGTCCATCGGTCATACCCCTTGGACTAGCGCCGTTTGAGGCTTGGTCAAGATTGCGCGCCATGATTGCGTGGGCGATCTTAGCCGCTATGTGGGGCGCATGCGCACCGCAACCATCAGCCGCAAGACGAGCGAAACCGCGATCGACGTGACCGTCACGCTCGACGGCACCGGGGTTTATGCGATTTCGACGGGCATCGGCTTTTTCGACCACATGCTCGAACAGCTATCGCGGCATTCACTGATCGATCTCGACGTGAAAACCGTCGGCGATCTGCACATCGACCAGCACCACACCGTCGAGGATACCGGACTTGCCATCGGCGAGGCGGTGGCAAAGGCGCTGGGTGAAAAGCGCGGCATCCGGCGTTATGCCGACGCGCTCAGCCCGATGGACGAAACGCTGACCCGCGTTGCACTCGATATTTCGGGGCGGCCTTTCCTGGTGTGGAAAACTGAATTCTCGCAAAAGCGGCTCGGCGAAATGGATACCGAGATGTTCGAGCATTTCTTCCACAGCTTTGCGCAGACCGCCGGCATCACGCTGCACATCGAGACGCTGTACGGGCAAAATAATCATCACATCGCCGAGGCCGCGTTCAAGGGGCTGGCGCGGGCCCTGCGCAGCGCGATCGAGATCGATCCGCGTAAAAGCGGGAGCATCCCCTCGACCAAGGGCGTGCTGTAAATGGGCGCTTTTTAGATGGGCCAGCGAATCGCGCTGATTGATTACGGCGCGGGCAATCTTCATTCGGTGGCGAACGCGCTGAAGGCGGCAGGCGCAACGTCGATCGACGTGACCGCGAGCGCCGCGGTGGTGACGTGCGCCGACCGGATCGTGCTGCCGGGCGTCGGCGCGTGTGCGGCCTGCGCCAATGCGCTGAGGGCTGTTCCGGGAATGACCGAGGCGCTCAATGTGCGGGTGCTTGGGCAGGGCGTGCCGTTTCTCGGCATTTGCGTCGGCATGCAATTGATGGCGGAGGCGGGTGAGGAATTCGGGCGTCACGCGGGGCTCGGCTGGATGCGCGGAACGGTGCGTGCGCTTGCGCCCGCCGATCCCGCCGCGAAAGTGCCGCACATGGGCTGGAACGACGTGATCGAGGAACGTCCGCATGCGTTGATCGAACCGGGTGAGGCCTATTTCCTCCACAGTTTCGGTTTTGAGGGCGAGGACGTGATCGCGACGACCACGCATGGCGGGCCGGTGACCGCTGCGATTGGCCGCGAAAACATGCTTGGCGTGCAGTTCCATCCCGAAAAGAGCCAGCGTTACGGATTGGCGCTGCTGGAAAGGTTCCTAGCGTGGCGACCTTAGGGCAGTCCTCCCCGACACGGGGAGGGGGACCAGCAAAGCTGGTAGAGGGGGCGTGTCAAGCAGCGCACCGCCTGCGGCCCTCCCCCTCCACCATTCGCCGAAAGGGGCGAACGATCCCCCTCCCCGGGACGGGGAGGATTTGGCGATGAGCATCATCATCTTCCCCGCGATCGACCTGAAGGGCGGGCAGGTCGTGCGGCTGGCCGAGGGCGACATGGACCGCGCGACGGTTTATGGTGACGATCCGGCCGCGCAGGCGATGATCTTTGCTGAACAAGGCGCCGACTATCTGCATGTCGTCGATCTCGATGGCGCCTTTGCCGGCGCGTCGGTGAACGGCGATGCGGTGGCGGCGATCGTCGCGGCTTTTCCCGGGCATGTGCAGCTTGGCGGCGGCATTCGTGACCGCACAGGCATCGAGCGTTGGTTCGATCTCGGCGTGTCGCGCGTCGTGATTGGCACGGCGGCGCTCGACAATCCCGAGCTGGTGCGAACGGCGGCGCATGATTTTCCGGGCGGCATCGTCGTTGCGGTCGACGCCAAGGACGGGATGGTCGCGACCAAAGGCTGGGCCGATGTGTCCACTGTCGAAGTCATCGATCTGGCGCGCCGGTTCGAGGATGCGGGCGTGGCGGCATTGCTGTTCACCGATGTCGGCCGAGACGGGATGCTGAAGGGCGTGAATCTGGAGGCGACGGTCGATCTGGCACGCGCGGTCGACATCCCAGTGATCGCGAGCGGCGGTGTGAAAGGGATCGCCGATATCTACATGCTCGCGCTGCATGCGAAGGACGGGATCGAGGGCGTGATCACCGGGCGCGCGCTGTATGACGGACGGCTCGATCTGGCGGCGGCGCTGAACGTGGCAGCGGCGGCGTGAGGCCACGCATCATTTCTCCCTCCCTGGAAGGGAGGGGCGGGGGTGGGTCGGCCCCTTGTGCAACGCCACGCCCGCCAAGCGCCGACCCACCCCAACCCCCCCCTGGAAGGGAGGGGCTTGAAAAATGACTGTCCGCGCCCGCGTGATCCCCTGTCTCGACGTGGCCAATGGCCGCGTCGTCAAGGGCGTCAACTTCGTCGATCTGCGCGATGCCGGCGATCCCGTCGAGCAGGCGCGCGCCTATGATGCGGCGGGGGCGGACGAGCTTTGTTTCCTCGACATCACCGCCAGCCATGAAGCGCGCGGGACGATCCTCGATGTCGTTCGGCGCACTGCAGAGGTGTGTTTCATGCCGCTCACCGTCGGCGGCGGGGTGCGCACGGCAGACGATGCGCGCGCGCTGTTGCTGGCGGGGGCTGATAAGGTAGCGGTCAACAGCGCCGCCGTCGCACGGCCCGAAATCGTCGCCGACATCGCCGACCGCTTCGGCAGCCAATGCTGCGTCGCCTCGGTCGATGCGCGACAGGTAGCGGAGGGTCGCTGGGAGGTGTTCACGCATGGTGGCAGGCAGGCGACGGGGATCGACGCGGTCGCTCATGCGCTGCGGCTTGCGGCACTCGGCGCGGGCGAACTGCTGGTCACGTCAATGGACCGCGACGGCACCAAGCGCGGCTATGATCTCGCGCTGATCCGAACGATCGCCGATCAGGTGCGCGTGCCGGTGGTCGCATCGGGCGGCGTCGGCGTGCTCGCCGATCTGGTTGCCGGCATCGTCGATGGACATGCCAGCGCCGTCCTGGCCGCGTCTATCTTCCATTTCGGCGAGGCAAGCATCGCAGATGCCCATGCAGCGCTGGCGGCAGCAGGCGTGCCCGTGCGACGGCCAGGTGAGAAATAAGACACCATATATGAAAACCAGACCCGTCACCCTGAGCTCGTGTCAGGGTCCACCGTGCAGCAACCACGGATCCAATTGTTACACGGTCGATGCTGAAACGCGTTCAGCATGACGGAGAGTTTTAACCGACCGCGATTACTAGGAAGCAATGCGCCTTGCCCTCGCCCTGCTGATCGCCAGCCCTGCCCTTGCCGCGCCGCATAGTGGCGTGGCGACACCGCGCACCGCGCCGGAGCTTTCCGACATCGCGTTGTTCGCGATGGCGGCAGGCGGCGTCTATCTCGTCCGCCGGGCGATGCGGGCGCGCTTTGCCAAAGCCAAGCCGCCGCCGAAGGATTGAGCAGCAAGCATTGACTGGCAAGCATTGACTGGCAGCCCGTGCTGCGCCAGCCAACGCGCATGGCCGAAGATTTCCTCGACACGCTTGAAGCCGTAATCCGCAGCCGCCACGGCGCCGATCCAGCGACGAGCTATACCGCTAGCCTGTTCGCCAAGGGACGCGCCAAGATTGCGCAAAAGGTCGGTGAGGAAGCCGTCGAGACCGTGATCGCGGCGATGACCGGCGACAAGGCCGCGCTTACCAGCGAAGCGACCGACCTGCTGTTTCACCTGCTCGTGTTGCTTGCCGATGCCGGGCTGAGCCTCGACGACATCCGCGCCGAAATGCGCCGCCGCGAAGGGGTGTCCGGCATCGACGAAAAGGCGGCACGCCTAGCCTGAGCCCTCCCCTCCGCTTGCTGTTGGGGGCACCGCTTTCCTCCCCTCCCGCTTGCGGAAGCGACACTAGTTTTCTCCCCTCCCGCTTGCGGGAGGGGCACCGCTTTCCTCCCCTCCCGCTTGCGGGAGGGGCTGGGGGTGGGCATGATCAACGGCCACGTCCCTGCCCACCCTGACCCCTACCGCAAGCGGGAGGGGAACCGAGAGTGCCCATGCCAATCGACGCGACCAAACCCTATGACGATCAGAATATCTTCGCCAAAATCCTACGCGACGAAATCCCGTCGAAGCGGGTTTTCGAGAATGAACACGCGATCGCCTTTCACGACATCAACCCGCAATCACCGACGCACCTCCTCGTCATCCCGCGCGGCGCCTATGTGTCGTGGGATGATTTCAGCGCGCGTGGATCAGACGCGGAGATCGCCGGCTTCGTTCGCGCGGTCGGCGAGGTGGCGCGCGCGGCGGGGCTGGTCGCGCCCGGCTATCGCCTGCTCGCCAATACGGGGCTCGATTCGCATCAGGAGGTGCCGCATCTCCACGTCCATATCTTTGCCGGACGCCAACTCGGGCCGCTGCTCGCGCCACCTCGCCAAGGCGGGTGACCGCACTTTCCGCGCTTGCATGCCCCTGAATTGCGGTTAGGCTCTAACCCTTCCAGCATTTCGGCCACGCGAATCCGCGGGCAAAGGGGATTTTCAATAATGGCGACACGTCCGAAACCGGACCTTCTGACGCGCATGTGGGGTCGCAAGACCCTGGCGCAGGTGCAACGCGAGACGCAAACGAGCGAATTGAAGCGAACGCTTGGCTCGTGGAACCTGTTGCTGCTCGGTGTCGGCTGTATCATCGGTGCGGGCATTTTCGTGCGGACGGGCAATGCCGCTGCACTTCACGCCGGGCCGGCCGTGCTGCTGTCGTTCGTTGTCGCTGGCATCGTCTGCGCCTTTGCCGGGCTGTGTTACGCCGAGCTTTCCTCGACCCTGCCGGTATCGGGCTCCGCCTATACCTATAGCTACACTACGCTTGGCGAGTTTGCCGCGTGGATCATGGGCGCGCTGCTGCTGCTCGAATATGGGCTTGCTGCTTCGGTGGTCGCGGTCGGATGGTCGGGCTATGTCGTCAGCCTGCTCAAGGATTTCGGCCTCGCCATTCCGCCGCAATTTACCGGGCCGTCGGGTTATCCGCTGCTCAAGGACGGCGTCCAGGTGGTGATCGACGGTGCGCCCGTCTTCACCGATTTCAACCTGCCCGCCTTCGCGATCTGCGTCGTGCTGTCGATCCTGCTCGTCGTCGGCGTGTCCGAAAGCGCCAAGGTCAACAACGCGATCGTCGCGATCAAGGTATCGGTGATCGTCGCCTTCATCATCATCTGCGGTTACACCGTGCTTGCCGATCTGCCAGCGCGGATTGCTGCCAACTGGACGCCCTTCATCCCGCCAGCCGAAGCGGGCGAGGGCCATTTCGGGGTTGGTGGCATCATGCGCGCGGCCTCGATCGTGTTTTTCGCCTATATCGGCTTCGAGGCGGTCTCGACCGCTGGGCAGGAGGCTAAGGATCCGAAAAAGGACATGCCGTTCGGCATCATCGGCTCGCTGATCGTCTGCACCGTGCTCTACATGCTCGTAGCCGCCGTGCTGACGCTGATGGTCAACTACAAGTCGCTCAACGTGCCCGATCCCGTCGCCGTCGCGGTCGACAGCATGGGCCCGCAGTGGAAATGGTTTGCCGGCATCATCAAGGGCGGCGCGATCATCGGCCTCACATCGGTGGTGCTGGTGCTGATGTACGGCCAGACACGGATTTTCTATACGATGGCGCGCGACGGCTTGCTGCCGCGTGTCTTCGCGGCGGTTCATCCAAAATTCCAGACACCCTGGATCAACACGCTCGTCGTCGGATTACTCGTTGCGATCGCGGCGGGCTTTTTCGATATCAACACGCTCGGCGACATGACCTCGGTCGGGACGCTTGCCGCCTTTGCAATCGTCTGCCTGACGGTGAGCTGGTTGCGCGCGACCGCGCCCGATCTGCCGCGCGGCTTCCG
>JBBQAG010000115.1:0-7154 GCA_038315875.1 Sphingomonadales bacterium
TTTCCAGCCATTCGATCGCGGCAATATCGAGATGGTTGGTCGGTTCGTCGAGCAGCAGCACATCGGGCTCCTGCGCGAGCGCGCGGACGATCGCCGCCCGTCGCCGCTCGCCGCCCGACGCGGTCGATGCGTCGCGCGTCAGGTCGATGCCCAGCTGGGCGGCGATTGCCTCGGCTTCATGCGCCAGCGGCGCATCATCGCCCGCCATCACGAAATCGCCAAGCGTCGCGAACCCCTCCACCGACGGATCCTGATCGAGCAGGATCACCTTGGTGCCCGGCTGGATCGTCCGGCGACCCTCGTCGCAATCGATCCGGTCGGCGATCAGCTTCAGCAGCGTTGTCTTGCCAGCACCATTGCGGCCGATCAGCGCGAGCCGGTCGCGCGCGCCGACATGAATGTCGAGCCCGCGAAACAGCCAGCCCGATCCCTGAACAAGGCCGAGATTTTCATATGCGAGGACGGGTGCTGCCATGGGCGAAGCGCCTAGGGGCTTGGCGACGCTCCGGCAAGCCGCTCTTGGCAGGCTGACTCATTTCCGGTGGTCGACAAGATCGTTGGATAGTATGTACGACAGCGCGGTGGTCAACTGGGCGCTGGCCGCAGGGCCAAATCGACGGCAAAAGGTTCCGGTCGGGCGGCTCTACCTGACGATTGGCTGACGGCGGCATTCATTGGCTATTCAATGGGCCATGGCTATGCAACCCCTGTCATGATGATCCGCGCCGCCCTTTTTATCGCTGCCATTATCGGTGCCACCGCGCCGGTCGAAGCGCAGCGCCGCGTCGAAAGCCAGGATGTTTTCGAGCAGATGCGCAGCGGAAAACTGTTGCCGTTGCGCGATATCGAGCGCCGCGTGGTGCCGACGATCAACGGCGCACAATATATCGGGTTCGAGTTCGATTCGGCATCCGGGATTTACACCCTGAAGTTCCTGCGCAATGGGAATGTCATCTGGGTCGAGGTTGACGGGCATTCGGGGCAAGTCATCGGCCGCAGCGGCAATTGATCGCCGCAAGCACAGGGATGTCATGATGCGCGTTCTGATCGTCGAGGACGAACCAAGCCTGGGCCAGCAGCTGAAAAATACGCTGGAAGGCGCGGGCTATGCGATCGATCTGGCAACCGATGGCGAGGAAGGGCTCTTCCTGGGCTCGACCGAGAATTACGACGCTGTCGTCCTCGATCTTGGCTTGCCGGAAATCGACGGGCTGACCGTGCTCGATCGCTGGCGCAAGGAGGGCAAGGTGATGCCCGTGCTGGTGCTCACCGCGCGCGACAGCTGGTCCGACAAGGTCGCCGGGCTCGATGCCGGCGCCGACGATTATGTCGCCAAGCCCTTCCAGTCCGAAGAACTGATCGCCCGGCTGCGCGCGTTGATCCGCCGCGCCTCCGGAAACGCCTCGTCCGAGCTGACAGCAGGCGAGGTGCGGCTCGATACGCGTTCGGGCAGGGTGACCAAGGCGGGCGAGCCAGTGAAGCTGACCGCGCAGGAATATAAGCTGCTCAGCTATCTGCTTCACCACAAGGGCAAGGTGGCGAGCCGTACCGAGCTGATCGAGCATATCTATGATCAGGATTTCGATCGCGATTCGAATACGATCGAGGTGTTCGTCACGCGGATCCGCAAAAAGCTCGGTCAGGACGTGATCACCACCATTCGCGGCCTTGGCTACAGCCTCGACGATCCGGACGCATGAACCGCCAATGGGGATGATGGACGCCATGCCTGATTCCCCGATGCTGCGCGACGTGCGCACCACCGGCTCGCTCAGCCGACGGATGATCGTGATTGCGGCGGCATGGATCATGCTGCTGCTGAGTGGCGGCGGCTTTGCGCTTGATCGCGTGCTGACCCAGGCAGTGACGCGCAATTTCGACGATCAGCTCGAATATGTGCTGACGGCGCTGATCGTCACGGCGCAGATCGGGCCCGAACAGGAAGTGATCTTCAACCGCGAGCCCGCCGATCAGCGCTTCATCGAGCCCAATTCGGGGCTTTATTGGCAAGTAAGCGGCAAGGCGCACGAAGATTTCCCCTCGCGCTCGCTGTGGGACCGGCGGCTGGCGTTCGGCGACAATCACAATGATCTTGGCGTTCACGCCTATGACAGCGATCAATTCGCCAATGAAAAGCTGCGGATATTGGAGCGCGATGTGCGGTTGCCGGGATCGCCGGTGCGCTGGCGATTCAAGGTGGCGCAGAGCCGGGACGGGCTCGATGCGCAGATCGGCACGCTCAGGAAGACGGTGTTCTACAGCTTCGTGCTGCTCGCGCTTGGGCTGATCGTGATGGCGGCGCTGCAGACATTTTACGGGCTGTGGCCGCTGCGCAAGGTGCGCGAAGAGATCGCGCTGATGCGATCGGGCCAGTCACGCCAGATCGATCGACCAATGCCGATCGAAGTCGCGCCGATGGTGGAGGAGCTCAACGGCCTGATCGCGCATAACGAGCGCCAGGCCGAGGAGGCGCGGCGCCACGCCGGCAATCTGGCGCATGCGCTGAAGACGCCGCTGACGGTGATCATGAATGCCGCAACCGCGCATGCCGATGATCTTGCGCCGACGGTGATCCGCGAGGCGATGACGATGCGGCGGCAGGTCGATCATCACCTTGCCCGCGCGCGCGCGGTTGGGCGGCGGGGCAATGCGCACAGCCGCTGCGAAGTATGGCCAAGCCTCGAATCGGTCGAGCGCGCGGTTGGCCGGCTGTATAGCCATGTCCGCTTCGATCTCGACGGGCCAAAGGATTTGCAGGTTCATGTCGAGCGGCAGGATCTCGACGAGATGCTGGGCAATCTGATCGAGAATGCGGCCAAATATGGCGGGGGCAGCGTGTTCGTCACGGTCGGCGCGCAGGCGGGGTTCGTCGAATTCCTCGTCGAGGATGACGGCATGGGGATTGCAGAGGCGGACCGCGCGAAATTGTTCGATCGCGGCGCCCGGCTCGATACCGGCAAGCCCGGCACGGGCCTTGGCCTCGCCATCGTGCGCGACGTCGCCGAGATTTATGAAGGCACCGTCAGCCTAGAGGAAAGCGAAGATCTGGGCGGCCTGATGGTACGCCTGAGGCTGCCCGCCGCCTTGTAGCCATGCGGGATTGCCATATCCGGCGTGGTGAAAAAGGCGTATCATCGGCAAGTCGAGTCGAACCCCTTTCTTGGAGGGACAAGATGGCTGTCAACGATGAACGGCTCTATTTGCGGCGACGCGCCCGCGATGAGTTAGCAATGACAATACGCGCCGCCAGCATCGAAGCGAAGCATAGTCACAATTTGCTGACTGGATATTATATCGAGGCCTGCAAGGCGTGCGCGCATGGCCGGACCGGCGAATGCGTCGATTGCACGCTTCAGATGCTCTGCAACCCCGACACAGCCTGAAGCGACGCCATCAGGGCTGGGTCAGCGCGGGCCAGCTTCCATCCCAGTCACTGCCAGCAGGGCGAGCAGGCCGACGGTCATGCCCTTCAGGCTCTCGGGCTTGGCGACGTCGATATATTCATCAAGGCTGTGGGCGCGCGCCGCGCTGCCGCCCGATCCAATCGTGATTGCGGGAATGCCCAGACTCATCGCGACATTCGAATCGCTCGACGACGCTTCATATTCGGGGGTGTAGCCAATCGCCTCGATCGCTGCCGCTGTTGTTTCTGCCAATTTGGCCGTGCGCGGTGTGGCGCCGGCGGGGCGCTCGCCGATCAGCTTCAGATCGGCGGAGATGGTGCCGAAACGGGTCGATCGGGCGGCGTTTTCAGCCGCAACAGCATCGGCGACGGCGGCGCTGAACTGTTTGTCGAGCGTCGCCAGCGCGGCTGACTGTTCGGAGCGCATGTCGATCTCGACGAACACGTCGGACGGGATCGAATTGACCGAGGTACCCCCGCCGGTGACGCTTGCCGAATAGGTCGTCTTGGGCGCCTTGGGCACTTCGATCTTGTAGAGCCGGTCGATCGCGCCCGCCATCGCTGCCATCGGGTTGACGATGCCGAAGGCGCCATAGCTGTGCCCGCCCGGCCCCTTGAAGGTGACGCGGTAGCGTTTCGAGCCGACCCCGCCGATCGTCACACGCGCCGGATTGGTGCCGTCCATCGAATAAAAGCCGGCGATGCGATCCTTGAAGGCGCCCTTGTTGAACAGATAGCGGACGCCGCGCAGATCGCCCTGGCCCTCCTCGCCGACGGTGGCGACGAACAGGATCGGCTGGCGGGTTTGGATCTTGGCGGCATCGAGCGCGCGGATATAAGCGAGCAGCACGGCGAGGCTGCGGGTATCGTCGCCGATGCCGGGCGCGTGCAGCTTGGTGCCGTCGCGCCGCACGGTGACGGGGGTTCCTTCGGGGAACACCGTGTCGAGATGCGCTGACAGCACCATGAACCTGGCTGTGGGATCGGTGCCGGGGCGGATACCGATGACATTGCCTTCGGGGTCGGTCGTCACGTCTTTCAGGCCGAGCGCGCGCAGCTTGGCCGCATAAGCGGCGGCGCGTTTAGCCTCTTTGAGGGGCGGCGCGGGTATTTCGGTGAGCTCGATGATTTCGCCGACGAAGCGATCATGCCCCTGATCGAGTGAGGCGACCGCCGCCTTGAAGGCCGGGGTCGTCACGATTGCCTTTGGATCGGTGAGCGTTCCGGCGAGCGCGGGGGAAGCGACCAGGCAGGCAGCGGCGATCAGCGACAGGCGAGGGGACATAAATTGCTCCGAACAGATGGGCGTCGCGCCAGCCTAGAGGGGAGCATCGGCGAAGTCCAAATCGGCGGCCCTGCGCCTCAGCGGCGATGGAGCTGTAGCGGATGCCGTTCTTCCCAGCCAAGTCGCTCGAGTTCGGGTATGTGGCTCTCGCTGGCAGGATAGCCCAGGCAGAAATAGCCAATGAGCTGCCAGGATTGCGGCACATCGAGCGCCGTCGTCACCAGCTGCGGATCGATGATCGAGACCCAGCCGAGCCCTAGTCCCGATGCGGCGGCCGCAAGCCACAGCGTGTGCACCGCCATGACGGCGGAATAAGCGACCATTTCGGGCATCGTCGCCCGGCCTAACCCGCCACCCTGTTCGGGATCGCTCTCGGCAAACACCGCGAGATGGCACGGCGCCTGATCGAGCCCGGCCAGCTTCAGGCCAGCGTAAAGCGCCGCCCGGTCGCCCGACTGGTCTGCTAGCGCGGCGGCATTGCACGTAACGAAACTGGCGCGCACGACCGCGCGCCGCGCCGGATCGTTGACCGTCACGAACCGCCACGGCTCGCTCAACCCGACCGAGGGGGCCAGCTGCGCGGTCGTCAGCAGATCGCCGAGCAGTGCATCGGGGATGGGCGTATCGAGGAAATGGCGCACGTCGCGGCGCCAGGCGAACAGCGTGCGCAGTTGCGCGCGAAACGCATCGTCGAAACGCTGGCCAGTCACATCATTCTTTCGCAAATCGATGCTTGCCGCGATGCGCGTTCAGGCGGCGATCTTCAATCCCTGCATCGCCTGCGCGGCGATCGAAAGACTGTGCTTGCGGGCCTGGTGGTCATAGATCGAACTGGTCAGCATCAGTTCGTCGGCGCCCGTCCGCGCGATGAAATCGGCGATGCCGCGCGCGATCTTCGCTGGCCCGCCAATCGCGGTGCATTGCAGGACGTGATCGAGGATCGCGCTCGCCTGGCCACCAAGCGATTCGCGGTAGCCGGCGACGGGTGGCGGCAGCTGGCGCGGCTGGCCCATCCGCAGCGCGACAAACGCCTGTTGCTGCGAGGTGGCAAGGTATGCCGCTTCCTCGTCGCTGTCGGCGCCGAAGATGTTGAAACCCGCCATCACGTGCGGCTTGGCGAGCGCCGACGACGGGCGGAAATTGCGACGGTAGATCGCGATCGCCTCATCGAGCGCATCAGGCGCGAAATGCGAGGCAAAGGCATAGGGCAGGCCAAGCGCGGCGGCGAGCTGTGCGCCAAAAGTGCTCGATCCCAGAATCCACAACCGCACATCGGCGCCAGCGCCGGGCGTCGCCCTGATGCCGGTTTGCCCGTCATCGGCGAAATAGCTTTGCAGTTCGAGCACGTCCTGCGGGAAGGCATTGGGATCGGTTTCAAGCGTGCGGCGCATCGCGCGGGCGACGCGCTGGTCAGAACCCGGCGCGCGGCCGAGGCCCAGATCGATCCGCCCGGGAAAAAGCGCGTCAAGCGTGCCGAACTGCTCGGCGATGACGAGCGGCGCGTGATTGGGCAGCATGATCCCGCCTGCGCCTACCCTGATGTGGCGCGTCGCCGCCGCGACATGGCCGATCACGACAGAGGTCGCTGCACTCGCAATCCCGGCCATGCCATGATGTTCGGCGACCCAATAGCGCGTGAAGCCCAGATCCTCGGCATGGCGCGCAAGGTCTGCGGCATTGGCAAATGCCTGTGCGGCCGAGCTGCCTTCGACGATGGGGACAAGATCGAGGAGCGAATAAGCTGTCATGCCCATCAAGATGGGGCGGGGCATGCAATTTTGCCAGCGCCTTCGCAGCGTGGCTTGCCCGCCGGGTGCCTCCCCCCTAGGAAACTCGGATGCGCGGGCTAGACCATATCGATACCTGGATCTTCGATCTGGACAACACGCTGTATCCAGCGAGCGCCAATCTGTTCTCGCAGGTCGACCAGCGGATCACCGATTACATCGCTGAGCGGCTGTCGCTCGATCCGGTGGCGGCACGGACGCTGCAGAAACATTATTTCCACAGCCGGGGGACGACGCTTGCTGGCTTGATCGCCGAGCATGACATCGATCCGCATGATTATCTGGGCTTCGTCCATGATGTCGAGATGGACGTGCTGGCGCATGATCCTTCGCTGGTCGCTGCCATCGCGCGGCTGCCAGGGCGAAAACTCGTCTTCACCAATGGCGACGAACCCTATGCGCGCCGCGTGCTGGGCCGGCTTGGCCTGTCGGACAGTTTCGAGGCGATCTACGACATCCACGCGACCAATTATGTGCCCAAGCCCGAGCCCGCCGTTTATGCCGGGCTGTGCGCAGCCTATGATATCGATCCGCGCCGCAGCCTGTTTGCAGAAGACATGGCCCGCAACCTGAAGCCCGCCAAGGCAATCGGGATGACGACGGTGTGGGTCGATAATGGTTCGGAACAGGCGCCGGGTGAGGCGCGCGATTTCATCGATTACACCGTCAGCGATATCGG
>JBBQAG010000148.1:0-3780 GCA_038315875.1 Sphingomonadales bacterium
CGATTGGTGGTGGATTTTGGCGCTGCGTTGGCTGCAGTCACAAGCAGGCAGCCCGAGATGGCGGCGGCGATAATGGTCCTATTTAGCATGATCTATCCTCAATCCCTTATCGCCATGCCTTGATGGCCGGCGTGATGCAGGCCGATTAGCGACGCCCGATTGCACCCGGAAGGTGCAACGATCGACAGCAACATGCACATCGTTGCGCAACCGTTGCACGAGCGCGATTGCTTTTGGCGGCATCGTCTGTGCATTTTCACGACAATGGCGTCCAATCCCGAATTTGCCGCCCGGCTTGTGCTGGTGCTGAAAGCGCTGTCGATCAGCGGCGGTCGACTTGCGGCAGATGTCGGCGTCGACAAATCGCTTGTCAGCCGTTGGTGCGCGGGGACGGTAACGCCGTCCACGCACAATCTGGCGCGATTGACCCAGGCGTTGACGGCCAGACTGCCAGGTTTCACGATGCTTGACTGGGATTTGCGGCTGTCGTCACTTGCCGGGCGTTTGGGGGTTTCGGTCCCCGTTGTGGCGACAGCGACCGACTGCATTCCCGGCGCATTTGCCCGGTGGCTGGCACTGCCGGCGTTGCGTGAAGCGGCATTGGCCAGCGGTCCGGCCAGTACCGCTCATATTGGCTTCTGGCGCACCACCCGGCCAGCGCCCGAATTTCCGGGCAAGTTCGTGCATGATCACGTCATCATGGAACCGGCGCCCGATGGGCCAATGTCTTTTCGCATCGGCCTGTTTTCCAGCCGACTGACCGGATGGTCGATGGCGGTGGGTGACCAGATGTATTGCTGTGCCACCAATCATGTGTCGGGCAGTTCGATCTTTGCGATTTTCAACCGGGTGAACCGCGCCCGCATGGAGGTGCTGGACGGCGTGACGCTAGCCTGCATGGCCGATGCGGGCGGCACTCCTGTGGCCGCCGCCTGTCTGCTTGAGCGGATTGGCGACTTGTCGGGCGATCCGGCGGCGGACGATGCCCATTATGAAACGCTGCTCGCCGAACATCCAATCGCGCCCGACGGTTCGCTGCCCGACGCGCTGCGGCAGCATCTGTTGTTCGATACCGGCCCGACCGCGCTCGCCAATGGTGGCGATCCGGTATTGCTGATGCGATCGATGACCTCGCTTGCGCGCGGTTCGTCGCCCCCGGCATTTTAGCCTTTTTGGGGCAGCTATCGATAGCGGATAAAGGCTATGTCGGCCTGCGATTCAATCTCGGCGCGTCCGACGCTAAAATTTCAACTCGTCATACACCTTCGACACATCACCGCCCCAGACGCCATGATATTTGTCGAGCAACACTTGCGCCGGAACCTTGCCGCTCCGCACGATCGCGCGCAGCGGATCGAGGAACCCGGTCTCGTTGCTCCCGCTCGCATCCTGTCGGTTGCGCGCGGCAAGGCCGGCGCTGGCGATGTCGACCACTTCGCCCGCAATATCGCGCAAGGTCCGCCCGCCTCCGATCGGCGCGTCGAGCCCAAGCCGGGGCACCGCAGACCGCAGCGTCTCGCGTTCTTCCATCGTCCAGCCCTTGACCACATCCCACGCGGCATCGAGCGCGGTGGAGTCGTACAGCAGCCCCACCCAAAAGGCGGGCAGCGCGCAGATGCGGCCCCACGGCCCGCCGTCTGCGCCGCGCATTTCGAGGAAGGTCTTGAGCCGCACCTCGGGAAAAGCGGTCGACAGATGATCGTTCCAGTCGTCGAGCGTCGGCTTTTCGCCCGGCAGGACCGACAATTCGCCCTTCAGAAAATCGCGGAACGACAGCCCGGCAGCGTCGATATAGCGCCCATCCCGATAGACAAAGTACATCGGCACATCGAGCGCATAATCGGCATAACGTTCGTACCCGAAGCCATCCTCGAACACGAACGGAAGCATGCCGGTACGCGCCGGATCGGTATCCGACCAGATATGGCTGCGATACGATAGCATGCCGTTGGGCTTGCCTTCGGTGAAGGGCGAATTGGCGAAAAGCGCGGTGGCGAGCGGTTGCAGCGCGAGGCCCACGCGGAATTTCTTAACCATGTCAGCCTCGGTCTGGTAATCGAGGTTCACTTGGATGGTGCAGGTGCGCAGCATCATGTCCAGGCCCATCGTCCCGACGCGCGGCATGTGGCGCAGCATGATTGCGTAGCGGCCCTTGGGCATGATCGGCAGCTCAGCGCGCGTCTTGTCTGGCCACATGCCGAGTCCAAGAAAGCCGATACCGAACTTCTCCCCGATCGCCTTGACCTGCTCGAGATGCCGCCCGGTTTCGGCGCAGGTCTCATGCAGATTATCGAGCGGTGCGCCGGACAACTCGAACTGCCCGGCTGGCTCCAGACTGATGCTGCCGTCCGCGCCCGATAGCGCAATTACCTTTCCGCCTTCGAGCACCGGTCGCCAGCCATAGCTTTCCAGTGCGGCGAGGAGGTCGCGGATGCCACCAGGCTCATCGTAACTTGGCGCGTGATGATCGGACAGCGCATAGACGAACTTCTCGTGCTCGGTGCCGATCCGCCAGCGTTCGGGCGGCTTTTCGCCCCTGGCGAAGCTCGCGATCAGTTGGTCGCGGTGCTCGATGACCGCCGTATTGCTCGTTGGAACGGTCTTCGTGCTCATGGCTTGCGCCTTTAGCGCCCGCGATGACGCTACGCTAGTGGCCCGCTAATCGGCTGTCTGCCAATCGCCCGCCGCCGCCATCCACAGCGATAGAGCGGCGGCGGCGGCCGTGTCGGCGCGCAGGATGCGGGGGCCCAGGCTGATGCCCACCGCTTCAGGTAGCGCGCGAATCGCCGCGCGCTCGTCGTCATCGAAGCCGCCTTCGGGACCGATCAGGATCGCGGCAGCCCCCGGCCTTGCCCGCATCGCCTCGAAAGCCGGCGTACCACCTGCTTCATCGGCGAAGAACAGCGCGCGCGGGGGCTGCCACTTCGCCAAAAACGCCGCGAGCTTCACTGGTTCGGCAAGCTCTGGCAGCGCGGTACGGCCGCATTGTTCTGCCGCCTCGATCATGTGCGCGCGCAAGCGATCGAGATTGAGCCGATCGACCACCGTCCGCCGCGTCAACACCGGCACAAGCCGTGCGGCGCCGAGTTCGCAGGCCTTTTCGGCCAGCCAGTCGATCCGGCCCTTCTTGATCGGCGCCGCGCACAGCCACAGATCAGGCACGGGCTCGCACGGGCGGAGCAACTCGGTGACATCGACCGCCAGATCGCGCTTGCCAACGGCGGCGACGATGCCGAGCCATTCGCCGCTCGCGCCGTCGAATAGCTTGATTGGGTCGTCGGGCTTGGCGCGCATCACCGCGATCAGATAATGCGCGTGCGCGCCATCGATCCGGATCATCCCGGGACATAGCGGCGCTTGCCAGAACAGGCGGGGGGTCGATTGTGGAGGCCAGGCGGGGGTGGCAGGCATCGCTTTTTGATAGCCGCATGGCGGATGCGCGTCATCCCCCGGCCAAATCAACGCCAATCAACGCAGATCAGTACCGATCGCCACCGCCCGCAGCGCGCCACGCCGGGGCCGCAATTTCGTAGTGTTCACCTTTGCTTCCCAATCGGTTAAAGCGACCGTTCGGATAGGGGAATTTTTGGTTCAATGTCTTCGAAACCTGATACGCCATTGTTAGATCGCGTCAGCTATCCCGCTGATTTGCGTAAGCTTTTGCCTGAGCAATTGCCTCAATTTGCGTCTGAGTTGCGCGCTGAGGTGATTTCGGCGGTTGGGGTGACGGGGGGTCATCTTGGGTCTGGGCTGGGTGTAGTCGAGCTGACGACGGCGATC
>JBBQAG010000005.1:0-53813 GCA_038315875.1 Sphingomonadales bacterium
CCGGCATCGGCGATCGCGGCATCGAAACGACGTTTGGCGGCGATCTGCGCGGTGCTGGCATCGGCAGGGGTCGGCGCGCCGCGTGCGGTGCGCGCAATCGGCGCAGCATCCCAGCGCATCGTCACGCGGGCCCCGAGCGAGGCCGTCTCGTAATCGGCGCGCAGCCGCTCGCCCGCCTCATATTGCCGGGCATCGACAAGCCCGCGCGCACGCAGCCACGATAGCGGCGATTCGGCGAGGTTCACCGTCGCGGTGCGCCGCCGCCGCGCGCCAGCGGCCGGGGCACCCGGCAGCACGCCGTTCGAATCGATTTCCCGCTCCACCAGATCGCGCATGGCTTGGCTCCCTTGTCCGACGACTCGAGAAATTCGCTTGCCATAAAGGATGGCCTGTAGGAAAGTGAATAACCGTTCTGGTTAAATATTGAGGGAAGCCGGGCCATGATCACCGCCATTCGCGAAGTCCGCCGCGCTCGGGGCATGACGCTCGACGATGTCGCCAAGGCGTGCATCCCGCCCACCACCGCGCAGACGATCGGCCGGCTTGAAACGGGCACGCGCACCGTTTCAGTCGATTGGCTCAATCGGATTGCGGCGGCGCTTGGCGTCACCGCCGCCGATCTCGTCAAGCTGCCCAGGCGCGCCGATATCCCGGTTGCCGCGATCCTTGATGCAGGCGGCGCCCACGCCCCGCGCCATGCAGCGACGATCGTGCCGCCAAGCGCTGGCGCCGGCATGGTCGCGCTGTCGGTCTCAGCGAGCCTTGGCGACTATCGGGCGGGCGACGAGATCTGGTGTGAGGTGATCGCGCCCGATAGCTTTGGCCAGGCGCTCAACCGCGATGTCCTCGTCCCGCGCGCGGCCGGGCGATTCCTGTTCGGCCGGCTGATCGGGCGCGAGGCGCCAATCGGCGAGGGGCCCAGCGCGTTGGGGGGCAAGCTCCAGATCCTCCCCTTCGGTGCCGGCATGCGGCAACAAATCGTCGCCGATCCCCCGTGGATCGCCCGCGCCTCCCGCCTCATCCGCGTGCTTTAGCGCGCCCCTCCCTTGGCCCGTTTCCGCAGATTTTTGCCGCAGTCCCGCGCTTTTTACGCGACAACGCCTTATGAGAGGCGCATTGGTTGCCATCATGACCGGGTTCGCAACGTTGACGCACCTCGACCAGCTCGAGGCCGAGGCGATCCACATTTTTCGCGAGGTCGTCGCTGAATGCGCGCGGCCGGTGCTGCTCTATTCGGTTGGCAAGGATTCGGCGGTGCTGCTGCATCTTGCGCGGCTTGCGTTTCATCCAGCCCCACCGCCATTTCCACTGCTGCACGTCGATACCAGCTGGAAGTTTGCCGACATGTACCGGCTGCGCGACAAGGTGGCGCGCGAAAGCGGCATGCGGCTGATCGTGCACCAGAATCCCGATGCGCTTGCCCGCGGCATCAATCCCTTCGATCACGGGTCGTTGCACACCGATTTATGGAAGACAGAAGGGCTCAAACAGGCGCTCGACGAGCACGGCTTCGATGCTGCCTTCGGGGGCGCCCGCCGCGACGAGGAAAAGAGCCGCGCCAAGGAACGCATCATTTCATTTCGGACCGCCGCGCACCGCTGGGATCCCAAGCGCCAGCGGCCTGAACTATGGTCGCTGTTCAACATGCGCCACGGCAGTGGCGAAAGCCTGCGCGTCTTCCCGCTGTCGAACTGGACCGAGCTCGACATCTGGCAATATATCGCGGCAAAGCGCATCGAGCTGGTGCCGCTCTATTTTGCCGCACCGCGCCCCTGCTACACGCGCGACGGGCAATTGTTCGTGGCCGACGATCCCGATCGGCTCGCGCGCGTGCTTGGCACCCTGCCTGCCATCGAGGAGCGCTGGGTGCGCTTCCGCACGCTGGGCTGTTTTCCGCTCAGCGCGGCGGTCGAAAGCCGCGCGACCGACGTCGCCCAGGTGATCGCCGAGACGTTGTCGAGCACGACGTCCGAACGCCACGGCCGCACGATCGACCGCGACGGCGATTCAAGCATGGAGCGCAAGAAGCAGGAAGGCTATTTTTGATGGCCAGCGAAGGCGACGCTGTCGATGTGGCCGACTGGCTCGAGCAGCACCAACGCAAGACGCTGCTGCGCTTTATCACCTGTGGCAGCGTCGATGATGGCAAGTCGACGCTGATTGGGCGGCTCCTATACGATTCGAAGCTGTTGCCGAACGATCAATTGGCCATGCTCGCAGCCGATTCGGCGCGGGTGGGCACGCAGGGTGACGCGCTCGATTTCGCGCTGCTGGTCGACGGGCTTGCCGCCGAACGCGAACAGGGCATCACGATCGACGTCGCCTACCGGTTTTTCACGACCGCACGGCGAAAATTCATCGTCGCCGATACGCCCGGCCACGAACAATATACCCGCAACATGATCACTGGCGCGTCGACTGCTGATGTCGCCGTCATCCTCGTCGATGCGCGCAAAGGCGTGCTGACGCAGACGCGGCGGCACACGATCCTCGCCCATCTCGTCGGCATTCGCCGCTATGTTCTTGCGGTCAACAAGATGGATCTGGTCGGCTATGATCCGGAGATATTCGCGCGCATTGCCGCCGAGTACCGCGATTTCGCGCACGCTGCCGGCGTGCAGGAAATCGTCGCGATTCCGCTTTCGGGATTTGCCGGCGACAATGTGTTCGCACCCTCGCCCAACATGGCATGGTATGATGGCCCGACGCTGATCGAGCATCTGGATTGCGTGCCCGTCGACAGCAATGCGCGCCAGGCCCGCCCGTTTCGTCTGCCCGTACAATGGGTCAATCGCCCCGATCCAGATTTTCGCGGCTTTGCCGGCCAGATCGCCAGCGGCGTGGTCGCGCCGGGTGACGCCGTGCGCGTGATGCCGTCGGGCAGGGTGACGACGGTTGCGCGCATCGTCACTGGCGAGGGCGATCTTGCGCACGCCGTTGCCGGACAGTCGATCACGCTGACGCTGGCCGACGAGGTCGATTGCACGCGCGGTGACGTGATCGTCGCTGCGGCCGCGCCGCCTGCCGTCGCCGATCAATGTGACGTGACGCTCGTCTGGATGGATGAAGAACCCCTGCTGCCGGGGCGCGGTTATTGGCTGAAGCTGGCAACGCAGACGGTGACGGCGACGGTGCGTACCCCCAAATACCGGATCGACGTCGATACGCTCGCGCATCTGGCAACGCGATCACTTGATCTCAATGCGATCGGGGTCGCCACGCTGGCGACCGACCGGCCGCTGGTGTTTGAATCCTACGCCGACGACCGCACGCTCGGCGGGTTCATCCTGATCGACAAGCTGACCAACGCGACGGTTGCCGCCGGCATGATCAATTTCGCCCTGCGACGCGCAGACAATGTCCACCGCCAGGCAAGCGACGTCGATCCTGCGGCGCGCGCAGCGCTGAAGCATCAGGCGCCGAAGGTACTGTGGCTCACCGGCCTGTCGGGGGCTGGAAAATCGACGATCGCGAACCTTGTCGAGGCGCGATTGCACCAGATGAGCCTGCACACCTTCCTGCTCGATGGCGACAACGTCCGCCAGGGGCTGAACCGCGATCTCGGCTTCACAGCCGCAGACCGGGTCGAGAATATCAGGCGGGTTGGCGAGGTCGCACGGCTGATGGTCGATGCCGGGCTGATCGTCATTGCCGCTTTCATCTCGCCGTTCCGCGCCGAACGCGCGATGGTTCGGGATATGCTGCCGCCGGGATCGTTCATCGAGGTGCATATCGACACCCCGCTCGCCACCGCCGAGGCGCGCGACACAAAGGGCCTGTATGCCAAGGCGCGTGCTGGCCAGCTTGCCAATTTCACCGGCATCGATTCGCCCTATGAACCACCCGAGGCGCCCCAACTCCGCATCGACACGACAAGGATGAGCGCCGAGCAGGCCGCCGATCTGATCGTCAGCCAGCTGTTTTTGTGACCGGCGCAGGGCAGACGAACTGGTCGCCTGAAGTCTCGGCCGGTTTGGCGTCAGGCGTCTGGTGATAGCTTGCCCTGGTTCAGCCGGGGGTGATCGGGCCGCAGCGGCGGTTCGAAATCCTCGCGGCGCCAGATCGCATTTGCGGGCTCTTCGGGGCTGGGAACGGCGAAGTCGAGATAGCCGAAATAGGTCAGGATGATGCGCTCGGCGGTATCGACGATCGCGGTCCGGCCGTGCAGGAAACGCGTATTGTCGATCATCAGCAGATCGCCGGCATTCCACTCGATTTCCGCGCTCAGCCGGTCGCCGGTCGCCTTGATCGCCTGCAGCCAGGCTTCCGGCACCTGCTGCCCGTCGTCGAGAACGGGATGATCGGCGCGGCCATGATTGAAGCGAGAGAATAGCAGGAAATTGCCAAAGGCGAGCTGATCGATGAACATCGGCTTGTGCAGCGCAGGGCGGGTGAACACCCGTAAAATGCCGGTATCGGGATAGCGTCGGAAATAATAGGGACAGCCCGGCGGCGGCGCGGCGAGCTGCGCATCGCTTGGCTCGGGCGTGCCCAGCCAATAGTCGAGCAATGCTGGCCAGACCGGCTTGATGTAAAGCAAACGGCGGGGTTCGAGCTCGCGGCGCACCGCCTCGGGCAAGTCACGGGCCAGCGCGACGCCGTCGCATATCGTCGTCCGCCCGCCCGATTTGGGCGCGGTCTGGCACCCGAAAAAGGCAACATCCGGCTTCCACGGCTCCCGCGACAGCTCGGGATGCAGCGCAAACGCCCCGTTTCCGCCATCGACGGTAAACACATTGGCCGCCGCATCTACTGGCTGGCGGCCCGGGCTTTCATTCACCACCGACGTCGAACAAAATTGTTTCGCGAAAGCGCCGAACTGCGGGATGTCCACGCCGAAGCCGGTGAACAGCAACGCGCCATGCGTCTTGTAGAGATCGATGATCTGCGCCTTGTCGAGATCCATGATCGAGCGTTCGCCCGTCGCTTCGATCACGACATATGGCTGATACAGGGCAGGCAGATGGATATGTGGCATGGCACGCCGGGGATAGCGGCCAACCGAAGCTTCGGCTATAGCCGAGAGGTGCATTTGACCGTCGACGATCTCTTCGCCTCGCCCGATCACTATCTCCACTCGTTCGAGAATGGGGAGGCGGTGTTCGTGCCGATGGACCGCGCCGCCTATCACCGCTCGATCTTTCTCGATCACCGGATTTCCCCCGCCGCAGATCAACGGATGGCGCTGCCTGTTGCCGGCCTTGTCGCTCGTATCCCGGCTGCGGCGCCGACATCGTGGATTTTCCACATGGCGCATTGCGGATCGACCTTGCTCGCCCGCGCGCTCGACGATCCGGGCGCCAGCCTGGTGCTGCGCGAGCCGCTGGCGTTGCGGCAAAGCGCGATCCAGCGTGATCCAGTGCGGCTGGCGCTGGTGTTGGCCATGCTCGGCAAGCGCTACCGCGCCGATGCGGCCACCGTGATCAAGGCCAATGTGCCGGTTAATTTCCTGTTGCCGCAATTGGCGGCAGCGGACGGCGATGCACGGGCGGTACTGCTGTATTTACCGCTTCGATCATATTTGCTGGCGATCCTGCGCCACGACAACCATCGCACCTGGCTGCGCAATGTGACGACGCAGCTTGCCCCTTTCCTCGGCGATTGGTCGGCGTTCAGCGATGCCGAACGGGCTGCCGCCTTGTGGCTGGCACAGGTCGATGCCTTTACCGCCGCCCTCGCCGCCATGCCAAATGCCCGCGCGCTGGATGCAGAACGGTTATTCGCCGATCCCGTGCCGGTGCTCCAGGCCGCTGCGGCGCATCTTGGCATTTCAATCGACGGTGAAGCACTTGGGGCGGTCGTCGCAGGGCCGTTATTCTCGACCTATTCCAAGAACCCGACCATCGCCTTCGACAATGCCGCGCGGCTTGCGCGCGCAGCCGAGGTGGCAGATGCGATCGCGCCCGAGCTGGACGCCGCAGAGGCCTGGGTCGCGCGCCACGCTGGGCGCGATGTGCCCGCTTCAGCGCTGGTCGAGGCAGCGCTCAGTCGCTGATGCTCAGCGCGGCGCCCGGTGCCCCATCGGCATCGGCGGCGACCGCATAAAAGCGGCGCAACAGATCGCGCTCGGTAGCCGTGATGTACGGGTTCCACACATCGAAGATCAGGATTGCGCGCATCTGGTCGGATCGGTTCCACGCCTCATGTTCGATCGTGTCGTCAAACGCCCATGCCTCGCCGACCCGCCAGTCACGCGTCTCACCGCCAACGCGAAAGGTGCAGCCCGGCGGCACGATCAGCGGCAGATGGATGATCGTGCGCACGTTGCTGACGCCGGTATGCGCGGGCAGATGTGCGCCGGGCTGCAACAGCGAGAAGAACACTGTCGGCGTCCGACCCGGCAGGTCCGACAAGGGCAGCGCCTCGATCGCGGCAGCCGTTAGCGGCGCGCGTGCGCATGCCGCGTCGTCGCGGCGGCCGTCTTTCCACAAATGCATCGCACCCCATTTGAGCGAATGGTCGAGTGAGGACCATTTGTTTTGCGGTGTGCCCGGCGGCATCGCGACATAGGGGCGAACCGCGCTCGCATCCTCGGCCAGGATGGTCTCGAGCTCGACACGGATCAAAGCGGTTTTCGCCTCGATCTCAGCGAGCCAGGGAAATTGCTCTCGCGCGAAGAATTCTTCGGCCGGGAGGAAGGGGAAGTGCATCCCAGCACAATCATTGGCGTAGATCGCACGCCGCCCAAGCGCATGATTGATACAAGCATCGACGCGGCGGCGGTCCGCCGTTGGGACGGCAGCGCGCGTATCGGCCAGGCCACGGTCAATCGTATCGCCGAACCTATTTCGCTGGCCAACGACATAGCTGCGCGCGTGATCGAACATGAGTTCGAGCGCTGGGCTCCGCTCCTGGATCGCCGGCGCCATTGCCAGCACATTGCTCCAGCGTTCGGCCGCACGCGCTTCATCGCCGCGCCGTTCGAACAATTCGGCCATCCGCACCAGCGCCATGAAATGCCGCTGGTCGATCGCCAGCGCGCCGTCGAGGGCGGCCTCCTCGCCAGCGTCATCGCCATGCTCGCGGTGGGCCTTGGCCAGGTTCATCCACAGATCAGGCGCGACTGGATCGGCGGTTATCGCACGCCGGAACAGGCCAGCTGCCTCTGCCGCCCTGCCCTGCGTCAGCGCGTGCAAGCCGAGCGCGTTCAGCGCCATTGGATGATCGCCCGCTTTGGCCAGGACATCCCGGAACAGCCCATTTGCGGCCTCGGTTCGCCCCGCGCTGCGCTCTTGAATGGCTTGTTTGAGCATTTGCTGGATGTGCGGATCGTCCATCCATGCTGCATATCGGGAGCTTGCCGACTAGACAACGCGGACAAGCATGCACAAAAAGACGCAGTGACTCAGGCGAACCTGTCTGGCGGCCAACCCGGCATGCCATCCTCGATCGAGGACGCCGCGCGCGACCCGTCCTGGCTCGCGCATCGCTATGATCCGGGTCACGATGCGGTTCACTTGCTGCCCGTGCCGCGTGCCGAGCATCGCCGTGCGACCTTCCTGACCAACGAGTATCTGCCCGCCGGGCTGGCCCCACTGGTGGTGCGGCGGAGCGACGCCATTGCCGCCGCGCCACAGACTGCGCCGCTGCATTTCATATTCCACTCGGCTTTTTGCTGCTCGACGCTATTGGCGCGCGCGTTCGATCGCCCGGGCTGGGCGATGGGGCTGAAGGAACCGGTGATCCTGAACGACCTGATCGGGTGGCGTCGACGCGGCGGGCGGGAGGCGGACGTGAAGCGGGTGCTGGACGATGTGCTGACGCTGCTGGCCCGGCCGTTCGGGCTCGGCGAGATGATCTGCGTCAAGCCGTCGACGGTGGCGAATGCGCTTGCCCCGGCAATGCTGTCGTTGCGCGGCGATGCCTGCGCGGTGCTGCTTTATGCGCCTTTGCGCACCTATCTCGGCTCGATCGCGCGCAAGGGCCTCGACGGGCGGTTGTGGGTGCGCACATTGCTCACCGGAATGCTCGACGACAAGCTGGTCGATCTCGGCTTTGATCAGCGCGACTATCTTGGGCAGACCGATCTGCAGGTGGCGGCGGTGGGCTGGCTGGCGCATCAGCAACTATTCGCGCGGCTCGTCGATCAATTCGGCGCGGCGCGCGTCCGCACGCTTGATAGCGCGACGCTGATGGCCGATCCTTTCGCCTCGCTATCGGCATTTTCGGCGCTGACCGGACGGCCACTCGATCCTGCAGTGATCGCGGAGATCGCGTCCGGACCTGCATTCAAAACGCATTCCAAATCGGGGGCGGCATTCGATTCGCGTGATCGCGCGGTCGAGCTTCGGCGCGGCGATAGCCTGCATGGCGATGAAATCGAAAAAGTTGCAATTTGGGCCGAAGTGGTTGCAGCCCATGCCGGTATTGCCGTCGCCAGCCCCGCACCGCTGGTCGGTTAACGGCTCAGCATCCAACGCCACTGCCGGCGGTCCGGCAGGAATCTGCGCCCGGTCCGGTTGCCCGGATATTCGCACGGTCGATGTCCCACTGGCGCCGTGTCTTGCAGATCTTTTCAGTCCTCACCAGCGAACCAGTCTCGGCAAACTGCTTGCAAACAATCTTGTCGGCAGCGTTGGGCGACGGCGTGGGAAGAGGCTGGGGATCAGCAGCAGCGAGCGCCAACACGAATAGGATCATCATCACGACCTCATGATACAAAAGGGGATATGGGGGTGATATAGCTTAGGCATCGAAGATAGGGATTGTCTTTCCGCAATGTCAAACCGGGTCATCAAGCCGCGCCGTCCGTCGGCTGCCCCCCATCCGCCACGAGCGCAGATCGAACAGGCGCTTGCGGCTGGCGAGATCGAGCGTGCGGCAAAACTGGCGGAGCGCGAACTGGCGGCAGGCCGGGCCGATCCCTTGATTCTCAACCTCGCTGCCTGGCGCAGGGAAGAGGCCGGGGATTTTGCCGGCGCGCATGCCCTGCTTCAGCGCGCGCTCCGGATCAGCCCTGGCGATGTGGCGATCCTCGGCTCGATTGGCGCTGTCCTGCGCAAGCAGGGATATCTGGATAAGGCCCTTGCCGTGCTCGACGGCGTCGTCGCAGCCGAGCCGCGCCACGCCGCGGCCTGGCTTGAGCGCGGCTATGTGCTCGATGCGCAGCGCGCCGATGCCGAAGCAACTGCCAGCTATCAACAGGCGCTCGCGCTCGACCCGTCGCTGTCTCCAGCGCTTGGCAAGCTGAGCGATGCGGCGGCGCGGCGGGGCGACGCCAGCATGGCCCAGGATTATGCCCGGCGAGCGCTGGCGCTGAACCCGAACGAGCCGTCGGCGGTCTTCGCCTTGGCGGTGCTGGCGGTGGAAGCACGCGACGGCGCGCGCGCCGAGGCACTGCTTCGCCCGCTGCTAGAGACACAGCTGGCGCCCGAGGATCGCACCCGGTCGTTGACCCTATTGGGCGATGCGCTTGAGCGGCTGGACCGACCGAACGAAGCGTTCGATTGCTATATCGCTGCGCAAGCGAGTTTTCGGGATGCCTACCGAGCCATTCTCGAGCCCGGCCCCGATCGACCGTCGCACCGCGCATTCATCGATGCGATCCGGGAGCAAGTCGTGGCGACCGGTCGGGTGGCCGTCCTGCCCCCTCCCCCCGAACCCGTTTCCGGCGCTGCTGCAACGCATGTGTTCCTGCTCGGCTATCCACGGTCGGGCACGACGTTGATCGAGAATGTGCTGGCGAGCGCGCAGGACGTGATCGCGCTGGAGGAGCGCGACACGCTGGCCGAGATCGATGCCGCGCTGCTCACCAATGACGGGACGATGCCGGCGCTCGATGATCTCGACCCGGCCCTGCTCGCCCGCCTGCGCGCTGGCTATTGGGCCCGCGTCGCGGCGCTGGGCGGCGCCGTGGAAGGGAAAATCCTGGTCGACATGAACCCCTTCAACGGGATCAAGCTGCCAATCCTTGCTCGCCTGTTTCCCACCGCGCGGTTCGTCGTCATGCGCCGCGATCCGCGCGACGTGCTGTTGAGCTGCTTTCGCGTGAACTTCACGCCCGGGGCCGGGGCCTGGGCATTCAGCGATCTGGAAGAGGCGGCGCGCCATTATGATTCGCTGATGCGGTTGATCGACGTCGCGCGCGAGGCCTTGCCGATCGCGTGCCACGATGTGCGCTACGATCGGCTGGTGCGTGACTTCGAGCCGACCGTGCGCGCGCTGGCAGATTTCATCGGGATAGCATGGACCGATGATTTCGCGGCCTTCGCCACGACCGCAAGGAATCGCGGCGTGCGGACCGCAAGCGAACGGCAAGTCCGCCAGGGACTGTATAATGGCGGGGAGCAGTGGCGGCGTTATGCTGATCGGCTCGCCCCAGCGATGCCGATCATCGCACCGTGGATCGATCGGTTCGGCGCCACCGACTAGAGTAGGATGACTTTAGGTTGGTCCATTACGATAGCCGGTCGTGTCGGGCGAAGTCGAGACACGCCGCGCAGCGCTTGGGGCAGGTTTCTCGACGTCGCTCGAAACGAACGGGTCAAGGTAAAGTCATCGCACTCTAGGCCGCCGATCCCTGCCGATGCGGGTCCCTGCTTTGTTCAGCTATGCCAAAAAAAAGGGGCAGACCTTGCGGCCCGCCCCTGATTTTTCGCGCTAGCCGTTCGTTAGAACTTCACGGTGGCAGCGGCTGCGAAGCGACGGCCCAACGAGTCATAGGTCGATGGGTAGGTGTTGCCGCTGTTGAACCCCGTCGTACCAACCGTGCTGCCGACAATTGGCGGCTGACGATCGAACAGGTTGCTTACCGTGAAGGTGATGTCGAGATTATCACCGACGCTGAAGCGCGTTGCGAGGTCGAAATAATCATAGTCAGGGATGCGCCCGAAGTTGAACGTTCGTCCTGCAAGCGCACCAGCAGCGATCGTGCCACTGAAGGTCGTCAAGCCTGGTTCTGCACGCACACCGCTGAGGTGGCGCCAGTTGAGCGAGAAATCGACATTCTCAACCGTTACCGTGGTGCGCTGGTTCCAGGTGAACTCAGGCTGGATCGAGCCTGCCGTTGACGACGGACCGGCAGATGCGGGCGAACCGCAGTTCTTACCGTAAAGCCCGACGCAGTTGAACACACCCGAACCCGGGACGGCCTCGAACCGCGACCGACGCGTCCAGTTGCCCTGGAAGCTCAGGTTCAGCTTCGCGAAGCCCAGGTCACGGCGATAGTTGGCAGTAAGATCGATGCCATCCGTCAAAATGTTACCGGCATTGCCCGGAAGGATGTTGAGGCCCTGGGTAGTTGCAGGATCACCATCGAGCGCGCCAGTCGCCGGGTTACGCCGGATTGAAAGGCAGCTGGCGCTTGTCAGACTGGCAGCGGTAATACCAGCACCGTTCCTGTCGCCAAAGCAGAGATTATACGCTGCCGTCGCAGTCAGCTGTGAAATCGCCTGCTGGATCTTGATGTTGTAGTAATCGACCGAGATCGACAGGCCTGGAATAAACTCGGGCTGGAAAACCGTACCAAGCGTGAACGAATCGGATGTTTCCGGCCGCAGGTTGATGTTGCCGCCGCTGGTGACATTCGCCTGAGCGGCGGTAGGCACCTGAATGTTGCCGATCGAGGCAGCAGGTGCACCCTGTGCAAGGCACACGGCCCGAAGAGTAGCATTTGTCGTCGGCCGCACGCCGGCACACGCATCGAAGGAGAGGCTGGTCAAACCAGTCGTGACTGGAACGAAAAGCTCACCGATGTTCGGTGCACGAACCGCACGCTGGTAAGTACCACGGAACCGGAGACCAGTTACTGGCTCCCACGTTGCACCGCCCTTATATGTCAAGGTATTGTAGCCGCGAGGTACAGCCGACTCTACCTTGTAGTCCGAATAGCGAACGCCGCCTTCGATCGACAGGCTCTTGAACAGGGGCCGATCGTTGACCAACGGTACGTTGACCTCGCCAAAGCCTTCGGTCACATTGTAGCTGCCGATGAAACTCGGCGCAGCGCCACCAGCACCGCCCAGTTCACCGGGCGTCTGCGCGAGCAAATCTGCGCGCTGCGATGCAACATATTTCCGATACTCGCCACCGACCGCGAAGCCGATTGGATTGCTGGCGGAGGGGACGGTGATCCCAAGATCGCCAGTAAACGTACCGCGCGCCTGCGCCAGCGACGTGAAGTTCGTCGTCGTGCTGTCGGCGGTCAGATACGGGACCTGGTTTGCCGTGATCGAGCCTTCCGGACCGAACAGATTGACTGGAACACACCCGGTGCCGGCCGTGATAGAAGCCGCACCGTTTGGCGCTCCAGTCAAGCAGGTCGTCCTATTGGTGGCAAAAGAAGCAGCGCGAAGCCGCGAAGTGAGCACATAGTTACGGATCGCCTGAACATTCTCAGATTCGCCGTACGATCCGTTGATATCGAACTTGATCGAATCGGTGATACCGATTCTCGCGCCAATGCGATAATCGAAGATCGTTGTCGTGAAGTCAGACAGGCGCGAACCGACTTCAGTCGTGCGCCGGTTGGTCGCGACGTTGAAGTAACGGAAGTTTGGATCTGCCGTAGTGGTTGCCAAAGCTGCGGCATTACACTGCGCCACGGTAAGCTGCGCAACCTGAACACCGGCCGCATTGAAAGTCGCGTTGTTGTCGCAGAAGGTCTGCCGCGCAGTAGCTGGCAGATACGGGTTGGAGAATGGAATGGCGAGGGTCGAGCCGAAGGTGCCCGATGGCGCGATAATCGTGCTCACCGTGTTCTTGGAAAACAGCCCGCGCGAATAAACTTCGATGTTGTCCGTCACCTCATAACGGGCTGCGCCGTAGATGTTGTAGCGCTCGAACGGCGTCTGGAAGATATTGAACGGGTTGAAGTTGAAGTTGACCACTGGCGACACGAGCGCGCCGGTGGTTGGGTTGATCTGGCGGTTGCCCGAAACGCGAGCAGCACCGGTACCAAGGCCGGAAACCGAGAAGCGCGTTGGCACCGTGGTGCCCGAGCCGCCGGCGGCGCCGCTGGTCGAGGTGTAGGTGTTGAGCGAATATTCGCGAGCGCCCTGATAGACTGGATCAGAGTGCTGATAGCCGATCGACAACACCGCATTGCCGCGGCCATTGTCGAAATTGGCCCCGACGGTGAGATCGCCGCGGAAATAATAGCCGTCGCCGCGACCAGTGACTTGGTTCGAAACCGATGCTTCGACGCCAGAGAAATCCTTTTTCGTGACGAAGTTGACAACGCCCGAAATCGCATCCGCGCCATAGGTCGTTGCAGCGCCACCGGTCGTCACATCGACCCGCTCGACGAGCGCAAGCGGGATGTTGTTCAAATCGACGCGACCAATCGAGCTCGCTGGCGTGATGCGGTTGCTGTCGAGGAGGACGATGTTGCGGAAGTTGCCGAGGCCGCGAAGATCGACGTACGAAGCGCCGCCATTGCCGTTGTTGACAGCCGAACCGATGCTGGCTGCGGCGCCCGGCAGATCACGAACGATTTGCTCAGCCGTGTTGGTCTGACGCAGCTGGAGCTCGTCCGAGCTCAGGACAGCGACTGGCGTCGAACTGACGAGGTTGGGGTTCCGGATAAGGCTGCCAGTGACGACGATGTCGTTGCCGGTCGTCGCTTCTGGGGCAGTCTCGTCGGTCGGCGGCGTGGCGGGCGCAGTCTGCGCGAAGGCTGGCGATACCAGCGATGCGGTGGCAAACAGGGTGGTGCCAAGCAAGATGGCCCGTGTCGTCGTCTTCATAAAACCCCCTCAGGCCCCTCGGCCGGATTACAGTTAGCTTTCCGGTCAGCACCGGACTCTGCCGGCTGAATAAGAGATTAAAGCGCTTCACGGCAACGGCGGAATGGCCCCGGACGATAATTACGTGTGACGTGTGACGTTTTAGATACAGATGCCTCAATCGCGTGGAATTGCGCGCCGGCGCGCGCACCCTATAAGGTTACGATCAGATTTTCCGGAGCTCGAGCTTATGCGCACCCGCGTCGCCCTGCCAATCGCCTGCCTTGCGCTGGTGCCGTTAGCCGCCGCTGCGGCGGGCCCTGAAGGTCGCGGCGATGCCCTTATATCGGCGATCGCTGCCTGCCGCACCGTTGCCGTCGATCAGCGGCTGGCCTGTTACGAACAGGCGAGCGCGGCGCTAATCACCGCACGCGACCAGCGCCAAATCCGAATCGTCGACCGCGAAACCGTGCAGCGCGCCAAGCGGTCGCTATTCGGCTTCTCGCTCCCGCACCTCAATCTGTTCGGCAGCGGCAAGGAAGATCCGCGCACCGAATCGGATACCGATGTGAAGGAAATCACCAGCACGATCACGTCGGTGCAGCCGGCAACCTATGGATTATGGGCGTTCAGCCTTGCCGAAGGCGGCGTCTGGCAATCGGTCTCGCAGTCGCTGAATTTTGATCCCCGCAAGGGCGACAAGATCACGATCAAGGCCGGGATACTCGGTCATTACACAGCGAAAATCGGGAGCGGACGGGCGGTGGATGTGAAGCGGCTACGGTAAGCTTCGCACGGCGGGTCGCGGCGACGGCACCAAGACGGGACATTCTACCGCCATTGGCGACAGGCAAGCTTCGGGCGGGCCAGATGAATCTCGAAAAAACCTACCGAAACGCACCAGGCCAGCCCCGGCGGACGACGATATCGAACGCTGCGGTCAGCCTTTCGCCTGCCGAGAAGGGGCGTGTGCCGTGATAGGCCGTGCTAGGAAACAGGACGAGACGGCCGGGTTTGGGCTCGATGACCAGCGTCGGCTTCAAATCGAGATCAAGAAAAGCAGGCGGGCGGCCGATCTCGAGCCAGCCTGAACCGGGCTCGTCGCCCTCCGGGGCGGGCAACGACCAATAGGACACGCTGGAAAGCAGGCCCTTGGGGTGGATGTGGCTGGTATGATACCCGCCGCCTGCAAGCCGAACCGACCAGCTCCCGGCGAATGCCAGTGGGGCATCGCGATGGCGAAGAAGGGGATGCGTCGGATCGGCCGGCGGCATGCGCGAGCGTGCTTCCTCGACTGCATCTCGCATCGTGCGCCGCAGCAGCCTCATCTCCGGCTCGCGTCTGTCGAAGATGTTTCCAAAGGTCTGCGTGCCGCCACGCACCGACTGGCCGAGCCGCTGGACAGTCGCCTGGTGCAATTGTCGCAGATGCGCTGCGATCGACACGACATCTTGACTGGCGATCGGCAGGTCGATGATCGGGATCAGACCCGGCTGGCCGTGCAGCCACGCGGCACGGTCGTCGCTCAGCAGACGCCACGTCAGTTCCCGCAACGCCCAAGCCTCGAGATTGTCGGCCTCCTGCTCGCATAAGAGCGACAGCCACCGCTCGGCCTGCTCGGGATCCCGTCGACGCAGATGATAGCTGGCCAGCGTCAGCAACGGGATCGTCCCATCTGGACAGCCGTCGATTGCGAGACGGGCGCGGTCGAGCTCGCCCGCCGCAGTCCAGAAGGCAATCGACGACAGCAGGAAGCGCTGGGCACCGGTATTGGTCAGGGCGCGCTCGCATAGGGTCGCCGCATCGGTATGACGATCTGCCGACGAAAGCAGGTTTACATAGTCGACCCACATTTGCTCGTCGCGCGGATGGGCGCCCAGAAACCGTTCGTAAAGCGCGATCGATTTCTGCGCACGGCCGCATTCCCACAGCATGCTCGCAAGCTGCCGTCGGCCGTCCGACCAAGCCGGATCGGCCTCGATCCTTCGTTCGAGAAGGTCGAGGACCGCCTCAAACTCGCCTTGTTCGGCCGATGCATGGGCGAGATCGAGCAGCATCAGTTGATCATTGGGCGCGATATTCAGAACTTGGCGACATCGCGCTGCCGCATCGGGCTCGCCACGCTGCAGCGCAAGGTGAGCCCGTCCCTTCTGCGCCAGTGCATGAGTGGGCTCGTGCATCAGCACGGCTTCAAGATAGGCAGCCGCGGCGTCGAGATCGCCAACGCTGATTTCGAGTGCCGCCAACGCCATCAATGCCTTGATCTGAAATGCGCCGCCCGTCGAAAGTGCCGTCAGCTCGATCCGGGCATCGTCAAATCGTCCGAGATCACACAGCACTAGCCCGCGATTCAGGCGTGCATCGCCCAACCCCGGCGAGTTGGCGATCGCTGCATCGAACATTTCCAGCGCGGCTTCGTATTGCGTGGTGTCGCTCAGCATTTTGCCAAGGCTGTTGGCAATCTCGGGATTCTGTGGGGCACCACGCCGCGCGGCACGAAGCGATCGGATCGCCTCGGCGTGGTTGCCGAGCTTCAGCTGAACAAGCCCGTTGAGATGAAGCAACGCCGGGTGTTCGGGCTGGGCACGCAATATCGATGACAATGCGATGTTGGCAGCGGAAAATCGTCCAGCCGCATAATGCGCTGCCGCGGTTTGAAACAGCGCATTCATGTCGACCGCCGGTCTCGCCGGCGTGAAAGGCGGATCGAGGGGCCGTCGAGGGTTCACTGACTTGCCCGACGATGACGATCGTGACGACCGTGGTTCAAGCCCTCAGCACGCAGCGATCGCATGTGTCTGCTCGGCCTCGCGTGGTGCATTGGGTCCAACCGTAGAGGCCATCAGGGCGCGGCCGCGTTTCGCTGATGATTATAGCGGGCACGGTCGGAATCTCAAGAACGACGCTAATGCATCACTCTTCTGCGGTCGGCGCCCTCGGCAAAGCCACGATGCCGTGCCAGCCGAAGCCGACGTTCCACCAGATCGACAGGGCGCATGGCGTCCAGTTCCATCTCGGATCTGTTGGCCATGACAGCGCGATAAAAAAACCGATCGGTTAAACTAGATTACAACATGCAGAATCCCAGCACCCTGTGACGGTGATAGTGTCGGCTCTCAACGTCCAGCGAAGCGCACGGGGATAAAAGGCATGAAATCAAAGCGTGCAGTGCGAGCCCTGCTGTCTGGCGCGGTGCTCTGTGCTTCTCCGGCAGCCTTTGCTGATCCGGTTCAGACCATTGGTCGCAACAACACGCTCGTCACCGTCGATTCGGCCCGCCCCGGAACGATCGTGTCTTCGGTGAGCGTGACCGGAATAGCAGCGGGAACGCGTCTGTCGGCGATCGATTATCGCCCCGCAACGCCTCGCGTGCTTTATGCGATCAGCAACGTTGGTCAGCTTTATACGATCAACGCCCGCACCGGTGTGGCGGTCGCCGTCGGAACCTCGCCCTTGCCGACGATCAGCGGCATCGGGTTCGATTTCAATCCGACGGTCGACCGGATTCGCATCATCACACAGATCGGGCAGAATGTTCGCGCCAACCCGGTAAACGGGGCGCTCGCCGCAACCGATGGCAATCTGGCCTACGCCACGACTGACACGAATGCGGGGCAGATTCCGACAGCTGCCGGCGCTGCCTATACCAACAATGTCAACGGCGCGACGACGACGACGCTCTACCTCATCGATACCCGCGGCGGTCTTGCGCCTGCCCGCCTCGTGACGCAGGGCAATGCCACGGTATCGCCCACCACCGGGACGCTTTTCACCGTCGGATCGACAGGCGTCGCGACCGCCAGCTCGGTCGGCTTCGATATCAGCCGTGACGGTGCCGCGCTCGCCACGCTGACCGATCCGGTGACGCTCGTCACCTCGCTTTACTCGGTCAACCTGACGTCCGGCACGGCCACGTTGATCGGCGTGCTGGGCGGCAACACAACTTATGACGGCCTGGCGATCGCGCTCAACAGCTTCGCGTCGATGGGCGCCACCGCCAACCAAGCGGCAATCGGTACCGCGCTCGATCAGTTCACAGGCATCCCTTCGACTGCGACGCTGGCCTTGTTCAACGGCATCGACGGCGTGTTTGGAACACCGGGCGCTCAGTCCGATGCTCTGCAGCAGCTGTCGCCAGCCGCCTATTCGCTGCTGCCCGAGATTTCCATGACATCGATCGAGACGATCGAGTCAGGCGTGTTGGACCATGTCCGCGGTCTGCGAGAGGGCCAGGCCGCAGCGGCGGGCGGCAGCGCGCCACTCGATAAAGACGGTCGTTTCGGCCTGTGGCTGACTGGCGGATCGCGGCTGGGAAATTTCAGCGCGAGCGTCGATCGCTATCGAACGGAGATTGACGACATCCATGGCCTTGGCGGCATCGACTTCAATCTGAACCCGAACGTGACGCTGGGCGCTTTTGGTGGCTATAGCGATCTGACGGCGCGGCTTGCGCCGCACGGCGGCGGACGCGGCAAGCTCAAGAGCAGTTTCTTCGGCGGCTATGCCGCAGCGGCGGTCGGCCCTGCGCAACTCAACCTTTGGGGCAGCTACACCGATCTCGACTGGGGATTTTCGCGCAATATCGCCTTTGGCAACTTTGCGGCCACCACAACGGCACGGACCGGCGGCTACACGGTAGCCGGCGGCGCGTCGCTCAGCGTCATGGCAAGCCTTGGCAAGGTGACGATCGGTCCGGTGGGGGGCGTTCGGTACGTCGATTTGAAGCTCCGTGGATTTGGCGAGGAAGGCGGCTCGATCGCCGCGCTCAACATCGGGCGGTTCGACCGGACCTCGATACGCAGCCATCTCGGCGCGCGTGCATCCGCGGCGTTCGAAGTGGCTGGCGCAACCGTCCGCCCACAGATCCATGGTCTCTGGTATCATGAGTTTCGCAATCAAGCGTCGGCCCTTACCGCCAATTTCGGGACGACGGGTGCGGGCATCGACAGCCCCTTCACCTTCACTGCGACACCGCTTCAGCGCGATTATTACAATGCAGGCGCTTTGCTCTCCGTTGGCGGCAAAAGCCCGCTTTCGCTCGTTGCCGCTTATGACGCGCAACTCGCCAGCGATCGTACGGTGCACCAGTTTATCGTGGGGGCCCAGCTGGCGTTTTGACGGAGCGTCGAAGGGCCGGCTGAGGAGCGCAGCGACATGCAAATTGCCAAGCCGACCCTTCGCCAGCGAATTTTGATCGGCGATATGCTGCTCCACTTCGTCGTTCTCGGCTGGGTCCTGTGGCCGCAGAGCCCAAGGCTGGATCACGCACGCGCATCGGTTGCAGCCGTCAGCCTGTTCGACGCGCCGATGACCAGTCCGGCTGCGACGCCCCCTGCACTTCGCGCAAGTAGGTTCCAGGCGACACCGGCAGACCCGCCAGCGCCACTAACGCCACCAACGCTGCCGACGCCGCCATTTCTCAGCGCCGCGCCACCGTCGGTTGTTCAACAAGTGGTTGCCCTCATCGGCGCGCCGGCGATCAATGCGCTGGCTGTGCAGCAAGCAACGCCGGCGGCAGCGCCCGGACGCGCTGATCGGGCCTGCGACCTGACCGGCCTGGTCCAGGCTGCCCTGCGTGACGATCCCGCGCTTGGGGCAAAAGCAACGCAGCTGCCAGTGACGACACTGTCGATCGCCAATGCCTTCATGCTGTGGGATGTCGAGTGGGTGGCCCCCCGCGACGAAGCTGCCAGATCGACGATTGACTCGATTCGCAGCGCCATCTCTCGGCAGATCGCCGATGCCCCGCTCGATTGTCGCGATCAGATTCAGGTTGGGCCCCGGCTGATCTTCGTCGGGCCTGAATCAGCGGCGATCACCCTCGTGATTGGGTCGGGCTTTTGGCGATGGGCTGACGTGGAAGAACGGGCGCCGCAATCGCCCGTTCTTGAGGCAAATCGCGATTCGGCATCGGATGGTTAGCCTATGTTGCTGTTTTTCAACGCGGCCCAAACTTAGACTGACACGCGTGCACATGCAGCGTCGGGACAGGAGTCGCTGCAGCAGCCCTGTTGGATATCACCGTTTCTACCGGAGAATTACATGATGAAGATGAACCTGCTTGCCGCTGCCAGTGCGATTGGCCTGGTCGCTACGCCCGTCTTCGCATCGAGTCACCGCGAAGCACCCGGCATCACCGAACGGCCCAAGGTCGACAATACCGATGTCTATGCGTTTCGCAGTTACGAGCCGGGACGTGACCAGTTCGTGACGCTGATCGCGAATTTCCAGCCGCTGCAGGATTCCTATGGTGGCCCCAATTATTTCACGATGGACCCGGACGCTCTTTATGAAATTCATGTCGACAGCGACGGCGATGCGCGGGAAGATATCACCTATCAGTTCCGGTTCACCAACACGCTGCGCAACGGTACCGGCATCACGCTGCAAGTCGGCGACCGGACGTTGCCAATCGCGCTTCGGCAGATCGGTCCAATCAGCGGCACCGCGCCGGCCAATCTGGCTGAAACCGAAACGTATACGCTGACGCAGGTCAATGGTGACCGTCGGACGGGCACGCGGGCGACCGTCGGCACGTTCAACAAGCCGGTCGATAATATCGGCAACAAGACGATCGCCGATTACAACGCCTACGCAAACCAGTTTATCAGCGCGGCCACTTTTCCGGGTTGCAGCGCACCGGGGCGGGTATTCGTCGGACAGCGCGCCGAAGCTTTTGCCGTCAATCTTGGCGAAGTTTTCGATCTTGTGAACATCATCCCGATCGAAGGGGACAGCGCCCCCTTTGCCAATGACGGTCGCGGCTTTCCCGGCGGCATCAGGCAGAATCGCAACAATGATGAACTGGTCGGCAAGAAGAATGTCACCACGATCGCCGTCGAAGTGCCGATCGCCTGCCTCACAGGGACGGGCAATGGCGTGATCGGGGTATGGTCCTCGGCAAGTTTGCCACAGGCCGAGTTGCGCACCCCATCGCCAACCTATGTGAACTCCGCGCTTCAGGGCGGTGCATATGTTCAAGTTTCGCGGCTCGGCATGCCGCTGGTCAATGAACTTGTGATTGGCATCAACCAAAAGGACTTGTTCAACGCCGTCAAGCCTACCGCAGATGCTGCGCTGGCCGATTTTGTGACAAATCCCACCTTCCCGGCGATCCTCGACGCGTTGTTCCGTGCACCGGTCAACGCCACTCTTGGTACAAACTTTACCAATCTTGCCCCGAACAACTTCCCGCGAGCCGACCTTGTCGCGACCTTCCTGACGGGCATCAGGGGCCTCAATCAACCAACGACGAGGACGCCGTCTGAGATGATCCGTCTCAACACCGCGATCGCCCCCACGCCCCAAGCCACGCAGCGGTCATATGGCGTCGTAGCCGACGATCTTGCCGGGTTCCCCAACGGCCGCCGTCCGGGGGATGATACCGTCGACATTACATTGCGAGTTGCGATGGGCCGGCTCTGCTATCCGGTGCCGATCAACGGCGTTCAGACCGATCTCGGCCTCTGCACTGCTGCCAATGCTCCTACCGGCACGGTGGCGTACACCGATGGCGCGCCAATCAGTGCGCGAGATCTCCTAAACGTCTTCCCGTACCTGAACCCGCCGATCCCCGGTTCGCCTGATTCAGTCCGCATCGCCGCCGCCAACGTCGCCGCCAGACCGTAAGGACCTGCATCATGAAAAGATTTGTCCTTTGCATCACGATCGCCGGTGCCACCTTGGTGTTGTCGGCGTGCGGCAGCAGCTCGAGCGGCGTCACCGTCGTGGGCGGCGGCACGGGCACAACGACGCCGCCGGCCACCGGCACGACGCCGCTACCGCTCGCACCATCATCGTTCGGCGCAGGTTTTGCTGCATTCTTTGCCGCTGACCCCAATTCCGATGCCCGGACGCCGGCTGCCACCGACGTTCCAGCGCTCAACACGACTGCCGATCCACTCGGCTGACAGGAGCCCTCCCCGTGGCGGCCGCATCGCCGGCGCCACGGGCGCTCAGGAGTCGGCAAAGCCGAACGTCAGGCTTGAGAAGATCGTCTCATAGTCAGCGTTCTGACGGTTGGCGATTTTTGTCGACCAGATCGTGTTGACCAGCCATTTCCCCCGGCGCGGTACTAAGAAGGCCGCCCGGCCCGCGCCGTCGGTGCGCTGCGTCGCAACCGGTTTTGCATCGGCATCAAGGTTGGTCAGCTTGACGGTGGCCCCGGCAAGCGGCGCGCCCCTGAAGAAAATCCGCACCGGCAATGCTTCTCCAGGCTTCAGCGTGAGCGGATGATGTTCGGGAACAACCTCGAGCGTGAGACCTAGGCGTTTCAGGGCAACGCTGCCTTGCCGCTTGTCGATCGGGCCGATCTGGACGATCGCCTTGGCACGCCGACTATATATCTCACGGCCGTTGGCGGTATCGCGCCCCGCCTGGGCGCGGTCGGCGAGCGGGATCGTCAGTCCCTCATCGCGCAAATAGCTGTTGAACCGCACCGCTGGCAGATCGCTCGGGGTAGGGGCGCTCTGGAACGCCAGGAGATGCGTACCCGGCTTGGTAAGCCGCAACACCCCGTCGGCACCGGGCGCGCGGAGCGTCAGTTCAGGTTTGCGGTCGGCCTTGCCGTCGGGACCGAAGCTGACAAACTGGATCACGCGGTCGATCCCGACGCCCCATCGCTGTCGATCCGGGCCATGACCGACATAAATTGCGAGCACGACCGCGCCCGGCGCCGCAATCGAAAAGTCGCGCGGCTGCAACCAGAAATCATGGGCAAACGCCGGCGTCGCGGCCAGCGCGCATGCGAACAAGGCCAATCGCTTGGACATCGACTTCCTCTCGAGACAATGAATTGCCGCCGACTTCTGGCCCGCCGTCGTCTGCCCGACAATAGACTTGGGTTAACGCTCGCCGCGTTGACGATGACGGTTCGACGCGGCATCCAAACCGGGTGTCAACGAGCGTGAAGGGCGGCGGGCAGCGCGCCATGATCCACAGGATTGCGCGAGGGGCTGCCGTCGCGGCGACGCTAACGCTCACGCTTGCGGCGCCGGCCTCGGCGCATTCGGATCCCAATCTGGCAGGGGGCCTTGTCGCCGGGGTGCTGCATCCGATATCCGGTCCAGACCATCTTCTCGCCATGGTTGCCGTCGGGCTGTGGGGTGCCTTTCTCGGTCGGCCGCTGATCATCCTGCTGCCAACGGTGTTCCCAGCGATGATGGCGGTGGGCGGTATGCTCGGCATGATCGGTGTGCCAGCGCCACCAACCGAGTTGGGGATATCGGCGTCGGTCATCGTGCTGGGCGCGGCCATCGCGGCAAGATGGAGGCCCCCGGCGGTTGTCGCCCTGCTTGTCGTAGCGATTTTTGCGCTGTTTCACGGTTACGCACATGGCGCTGAACTGCCATCGATTGCCGATCCGGTCGCTTACAGCCTTGGCTTCGTGGTCGCGACGGGCTGCTTGCATCTCATCGGGATCGCCATTGGTCTGATCGAGCGGCGCCGGCACGGCGCCACCGCGATCCGGGTCATGGGCGGCATCATCATGGCCGCAGGCGGCTGGTTCCTGGCCAGCGCATTGGGATGATCGGGGCGCTGCTGCCGGTCGTGCTCCTGTTCACGACACTTGCCCTTTACCTCGGCTTCGTGCCGCGACGTGGCGTCTTGCCGGCGATCGCGGTGCTGATCGTCGCGAGCACAGCGGCTTTTTTTATAATGGCGCGCATGCCGGGGCATGAGGCGGCGTTGCCGATCCTGTGGGCTTGGGTGATCGTGATCGCCGCGAGCATCCATTTTACGGCAACGAGACGAGTTGCGGTTGCGATCGCGTTTGCAGGAGCAGCCGGGGCGACAAGCGGCTGGCTGGTTGCGGCCCAGGGCCACCCGAGCGATCTCATAGTCGCGCTTCCCTGCATATTGCTGTGTGTGCCAGCCCGCCTGATCGTGGCGCGCGGTTGGTCGATCGCGATCCGCATCGTCGCCAGCTGGTTGATCGCCGTCGCAATGCTCGTCGCGTTGCTGCCCTTGGTCCACACCCCCGGCTATGTGCCTGATCACATGGAGTGATCGACCCGCGGACAAATTAGAGCTCCGCAAAGTGCATCCGCCACCAACCACCGAACGTACATCAATCACTACAAGCACGGCCGGATCGAAGGCAGCGGCACCACATTCTGGAGGAGGAGCCGTTCCGGGCTCGCCCGGGAATGCGCTTATTTTTGAGCCCAGACATGAACGGGGACATGACATGGAGAGCGGCAAGCTGATCGCACGGGCAGCGCTTGGTCCGGGTCGCGAATTCCATATCCAGCGACTGGCGCGGCTCGCATCGCTCGAACCGCACGAGATTGCGATGCTTCGTGACTCGATGTTGCCGCTCCGGCAAGTCCGCGCTGGTCAGGAGATCGTCGTTGCCGGTGCACCGCTCATCCTTGCAACGGGATGGGCCTACCGAACGCGTATCCTGCCCGACGGGCGCCGTCAGGTATTTGGCCACCTGGTGCCGGGCGATATCATCGAACGACGCGAGCGGGCGGATCGCAACAGAAACGAGTCGATAGTCACTGCATTGGTGCCGACAGAGTTGGCCGAGGCGACACTTACCAAGTGCGAGGTCGCGAACGGCAAGATCAGCCGGGCCTATCGCGCCGCAGCCGGCCTCGAGGCGCGCTATTTCCAGAGTCAGATATTGCGCCTCGGCCGCCTGACGGCGATCGAACGGATCGTGCATCTGTTACTCGAACTCGGCGAGCGGCTCGAAGCGATAGGGGCCGGTACGATGGCGCGCTTTCCGTTGCCGGTCAGCCAGGAACTCCTTGCCGACACCCTGGGTTTGACCACTGTGCACATCAATCGCACGCTTAAAATGTTGCGGCGTGACGGCGTACTGATCTGGGAAGCGGGTCATGTGAACATCGCAGACCCAAATCGAATTGCCGGATTGGTTCATTTCGATCGGCTCTGCCGGGAAATCCCACCGGTCATGTGCCAGTATAGGCCGGCCAATTTTGGGCGGCTGCAGCTTACCAGTTAGCTCTTTTCAGTCTTTCGGCAATAGCCGGGTATCGGGCTAGGCAACCAGAGGACCCAAGCTTCCCCACGCGGGGGCGTCGTTGAAAAATGCGCGTCAGCCTGAGCTTGGTCAGGCCCCGCATCACTGATACCAAGTATGACACAGGCCAGGGATTGCATCGCCGCGAACGCTAAGGTGCCGCTGGAGAAACCGCGTTCTCGGCGAAGCGCGGCTTTTGCTTCGGCATCAGGCAGAAGATCATTGCCGGCAGGAACAGCAAGACCAGGGGCACTGCCGCCGTCAGCCCAAAGATGATGGCGGTCGCCAGCGGCTGTTGCAGCCCGGCGCCGCGACTTACCCCCAGCGCCAGCGGGCTTAGCGTAAGGATGGCGATGAGCGCCGACATCAGAATTGGTCGCAACCGCTTCACTCCCGCCTCGCGCAACGCAGCCAGATCAATTGGCTGGTCGAGATCGATTTCGGCGAGGAAAAAAATCACGAGTTCGGTGACCATCCCGACCACCATTGTCAGCCCCATCAGCGCAGAAATATCCAGCTCAATGCCGGTCAACCAAAGCCCACACAGAACCGCGGAGGCGGAGAGCAGCACGGTCGCCATTGCCGCCATGGTCCAGGCGATGCGTTCAAAAAGGAAGGTCAGCAGCAGGGCCGCGAGCAGCAATGCCGCCGCGAACACCAGCGTCAAATCGGCAAAACTCTGCTGTTGCTGGGCGTAAAGGCCACCATAATCGATCCGGATCATGCCGGGCAGACCGAGCCGAGCAACGGCGGCGCGGACATCCTTCATGGCCGATCCCAGATCACGGCCCTCCAGCCGAGCGGTCACCGCGATGAAGGGCGCAAGGTCTTCGCGGGTCAATTGCTTTTGTCCGGCAGCGACGGTCACGGTTGCGATCTGAGCGACACGCACGGCATGGCCATCGGGCGCGGTCAGGATCAAGCGTCCAAGATCGGCGGCATGCTGCCGGAGGTCCGCAGGCGCCCGCACACGCACCGTCACTAGCTGTTCGGCCACGCGCACCTGGGTGGCCGATGCGCCCCCGATCCCTGCCTCAAGCTGGGTCGCAACTGCATCGGGGTCGAGACCCTGCTGAGCGGCGGCGCCCGGATCGACCTTGATGCTGATCGCGTCGCCGGCCGTGCGCAGCCCGTCGACCACCTCAACGACACCAGTCACTTTGCTGATAGCATCGCCGACGCGCTTCGCAGCTGCTGCCGTGGCCGCCGGATCATCCCCGAACAATTTGACCTCGATCGGCTGGGGCACGGCGGTAAGGTCACCGATCAGGTCTTCCATGAGCTGCGCGGTTTCAACGTTCAGGCCGGGCACCTGCGCCTCTACCTTTTGCCGGATTTCGGCCATCACGTCCTCGATCGGACGCCGCGACCCGCCTTTCAGTCTGATGAAATAATCACCCTCATCGGCCTCGGTCAGCCCGCCACCAAGCTGCAGCCCGGTGCGGCGGGAATAACTGGCGACTTCAGGCGTTGCGAGGATGATCGTTTCGACCTGGCGCAGCAACCGGTCTGTATCGCTGAGGGCTGCCCCGGGCTGAGCTTTGTAGTCAAAGATGAAGCCGCCTTCATCCATTGCCGGCATGAAGCCCGAAGGCACATGCGCCCACGCCGCCACCCCGAGCAACGCCATGCCGATGCCCAGGACTGCGGCGAACAAGCCGGGGCGAGCAAAGGCGCGATCGGCGCCACGCGCGTAAATCGCTGACAGCCGTGACGTAAAACCTTCGGCTTTTTCGACTGCCTCTGCGTCCTTGTCGCGGAGCCAATAGGCCGCAAAAAGGGGGATCACGAACCGCGAATAGAGCAACGACAGGATAAGCGCTGATACGATCGTCAGCGCCAGCGCCTTGAAGAAGCCGCCGGTCACACCCGAGATAAAGGCAAGCGGCAGGAACACGATGATCGTCGCCGATGTCGATCCAATCAGTGGTCGGCCCATTTCCGCGGCGGCGGTGAGCACGCCGCGTACCCCCCTGGCGGTGCCTTCCTGCATCCGCCGCATGATATGTTCGAGCATCACGACGGCATCATCGACGATCAGGCCGACGGCGGCTGCCATCCCGCCGAGCGTCATCATGTTGAAGCTCATGCCCAGCGCATAGAGAATGAGGCAGGTGCCCGCGAGGACGGCGGGCAGCATCAGGCCGGTGATAATCATCAAGCGACCCGACCGAAGAAAGGCGAACAGCACGGCACCGGCCAGCACTGCCCCCAATAAAATGGCATCGCGAACGGCATCGGCCGCGCCCGTCACTAGTTCCGACTGATCGTAAAAGGTCGTGACCGAAACCGATGGCGGCAGGCCGATCGATTTCAACCGCACATTCACATCATGGACGATTTTGACGGTATCGCCGACGAGCGCTTGACGGATGTTGAGCAGCACGGCGTCGCGGCCGTTCGATGTAACCCGCGTGAAACCGGGCTGGGCCGACGGGCGGATCGTTGCGACCTGATCGAGCGTCACAACGCCTGCACGTCCGGCCTTGATCGGGATGGCCGCGAGATCGGCGATCGACTCCAGCCGGTTCTGCGCCAGGACAAGATACAGGCGGTGACGATCTTCGATCTTGCCCGTGCCGCGAACGTCATTGGCCTTGGCGATCGCCGTCGCGATATCGGGCAGACTCAGGCCGAGCGCCTGTGCCTTGCCGGGATTGACGTCGACCGCGAACTCGCGCGGGCTGCCGCCGAGAACGTCAACACCCGCGACCCCGTCGACCGCGGTCAGGGCCGGCCGCACCGACAGCTCGGCGATCTGCCGAAGCGCGTTGTTATCGAGCGATTTCGAAGTGAGCGCGATCCCGATGACCGGGAACAAGGTCGGGTCTGCGCGCCGTACCTCAAAACGCGTCGCGGGCGGCAGATCGGGCAGCAAGGTGGCGAGCGCGCCCTGCGTCGCGAGCGTTGCAGAGACCATGTCATGGCCCCAGTTGAAATTCAGCGCGACTTCAGCCGTGCCGCGGCTGGTGGTCGATCGGATACGCGTAACCCCGGGCACGGCACGCAGCGCAATCTCCATGGGGCGGGTGATCTGCGCGGCCATCTGCGCTGCATCCCGCTCGCCTGCATCGACGGCCACGGTAACGCGCGGATAGTCAATCGGCGGAAACAGGCTGACCGGCAGGCTGGTCGCCGCGACGATACCGCCAAGCGTCAGCAGGATTACCGCGAGCCACATGGCGCGGGCATGATCGGCCAGCGCGCGGATCACTTCGTGCGGACCTTCATCCCGTCTTCGACCGCAGTGCCGCCCGCCGTCACCACCTGATCGCCAGCGACAATGCCTTTGACAATCGCGATCCGATCGCCAGTCGCCGGACCAATGGCGACATCATGCCGATGGGCAACCCCGCCCTTCGCAACAAACACGTAAGGCTGGCCGCCATCGTCAAGCAACGCTGCATAAGGGATGGTCAGGCCGTTGCTGCCGGCGCCGACATCGACCCGGCCTTGCAAGGTTTCGCCTACGGCAATGCCTGAACCCGGCGGCAGTTTTGCAAATATCGATGCGAGCCGGGTCTGCGGATCAGCGGCGGGATTAATTGACGCGATCGGCACCGATAGCGGCGTGCGACCTGCGGAGGCGGCGATCCGGATTGAGCTGCCAACGAACAGGCGGCGCGCGACGGCGGGATCAGCGCCGAAGCGCACGCGGACATCATTTGCCTGGCCGATCGTGGCGACTGCCGTCCCGGCCGAGATGAGCTGGCCGTTGCTCACCGTCACCGTCTCGACATAGCCGGGGGCGAGCGCACGGACCCTGAGGGCACCCGATCGGCCGGACAGGCTGGCCACCGTCGCGCTGGCGCTGCGGGCAGCAGCGCGTGCCGTTTCCACCTCGGCATTGCCGACCAACCCGTCGGCGCGCAGCCTTTCCGCCCGGGCCAGCGCCGCAGTTGCTGTCCTTGCCTCGGTTTGTGCCTTAGTGAAATCCAGGCGCGTGGTGGGCGCTGGCGACAGCTGGACGATCACGTCTCCGCGACCAACACGGGTGCCGACAGGCGCGACGATCCGCGCAACGATCGAGTCAGCGGCGGCGGTGAGCGACTGCTGACTCGCTGCCCCCGGCTCGGCAGTACCAAACAGCGTCACTTGTTCGCTGATCGCACCCTGGTCGGCGCGGGCCAGGCTGACCAATGCGACTGGATCTGCTGCCTTCTCCTCCACCGCCCCCGAACAAGCGGCCAGCAGGATCAGAGCGATCAGGGGAGCGGTTTTGGTCATCGGGTCCAGGTCTCTTTCGGGGTGCCGGTGAGCAGTTCGAGCGCAATCACCTGTTCGGCGATCGCCTGATCGGATTGGGCAAGCAGCAACTGCTTGTCGCGCAGCGCCTGTTCGCCGGTTTGAGCGGTGGCGAGCGACAGGTCGCCACGGTCTGCAGCGCGGCGGCTTGATTCAGCGAAGCGGTTCAGCGCCGGCAGATCGCGAAGGATCGCATCGCGCTGGCGGCGGGCAATGGTGATGCCGCCCACAGCAGCGGCGATATCGGCACGCGTTTGGAACAACCGTGCATCATATTCCGCCTTCAGTGCCTCACGCGTGGCACGTTCAACGGCAATCCCCCCACGATTGCGGTTCCACAGCGGCAGCGTGAAATTGACCGCTGGGCCAAGCAGCAGATTCGCGGCAGAATCACGCACGGCATTCATACTGAGCTGTAAATTCGGAAACTGATCGAGCACGGCTTTGTGAACGCTCGCCTCTTGCGCGGCATATCCGGCTTGCAAGGCCAGCAAATCGGCACGGCGCGTTCGGGCGATAGCGAAAAGCTGTTCGGGATCGATCGGGGTCTCGCTCATGACCAGCGGCTCGAGCAACAGCAGCGTCGCCGGTGGCAGGCCGAGCAACTTGGTCAGCTCCAGCCGCGCGGCTGCCAGGTCACGTTCTGCGGTGCGCTGGCGGTCCTGCGAATCAAAGGCCGCGATACGCGATGCCTGTACCTGATCGGCAGCGATATCACCGCGACCGGCAGCGCGCAGCGTTCGATCAAGCAGTGACTGCGCTGCTTCTCGGCTGATCGTTGCGACGCTTAGCACGCGAACCAGACTCAGGATGCGGGCCGCTTGAATGCGCGCTTGCCCGGCGGTTTGCCATTCGGCCCAGGCCAGGTCGAGCCGGACCTGATCCGCCTGAGCCTTGGCCTTGGCCAGCGTTACCTTGCGGGTCCGCAGCGCGTTAATATCCAGCCCCAATGTGCCCGCCAGATCGAGGAATGGATCAGCGCCGCTCAACACCTTGCTGGCGCCAAGACTGAAAGTCGGGTCCGGCAGCAGCCGCGCTGCAAAGGATTGAGCTTCCGCGACGCCCGCGCGTGCGCGCATCGCCTTCAAGTCCGGATTGCCGATCACAGCGATCACCGCAATCGCATTCATGTCTAGCGGCTGCGAAAGATCGATGCTGGTCGCGGTCAAATATGGCCGGTCGATCGTGGCGGCCTGTTGCGACAGTGCATGCAGATCGGCTGCCGGCGCCTGGTCGGCAAGCGGGCGTGGCGTGTAGCTCGCACAGGCCGCAAGCAGGCAGGCGATCAGTGGAGCGATGGCACGCAGTCTCATATGCCGAGCCTTGGCAGGGTCAACGTCACGCGCAATCCAGGCTGCTGGTCGTCGATCGCAACCGTTCCGCCATGCATGGCGATGATTGCGCTGACGAGGTTGAGGCCAAGGCCGTGTCCTGGTGTTGTGCGGCTTGCCTCCAGCCTTGTGAAACGCCGGGTGATCAGCGCGCGATCCTGGGCCGGCACCCCGGGGCCATCATCGGCAACGCTCACCAAAACCGACGCGCCAGCAGCCTCCATCCCCAGCACGATATGGGTCCCCCGGGGGGTATGTCGCTGGGCATTGTCGAGCAGATTGATCACGGCCTGCGCGATCAGCTCGCGGTCACCGTTGATCAGCAACCCGGGTGCGATTGCTGCATCAAGGTGGCGCCCGCCGTCGTTCACCGCCGGGCCGTAGCTTTCGCATAGATCGGTCGCGAGATGGGAAAGGTCGACGGAGGCGAAATGTTGCTTCAGCGCGCCCGATTCGACTTCGGAGATGCGCAATATCGCGGCGAACAGCGCCAGCAGATCGTCACTTTGCACCAGCGCGCGTTTGAGCGCCTGGCGGTGGGCATCGGGATCAGTGTTGTCATCCAGCGCGCTTTCGATCTGACCGCGCATGCGGGCAAGGGGCGTGCGAAGATCGTGCGCAACGTCGCTCGATACCTGGCGCAGATTGTCGAGAAGCTGGGCAATCCGGTCGAGCATTGAATTAAGCGCGCTGGCGAGCTGATCGAACTCATCGTCGCGCACACTCACCGGCACACGCCTGCCGAGATCGCCGGCGATGATCGCCTGCGCGGTGCCGCCAATTCGCGACAGCCGATTCCTGAGATACCCGCCAAGGATGAACGCACCGATGATCCCCATCAGGATCACCAGCACAAATGCACCGCCGAACAGCGCAAGGATTGTGGCATCGGCCTGTTCGACCGCCTCGGTGTCGATGACGGTGATCATGCGGCCGCCATTGGGCAGGCGGGCAACGAGACCGCGCACCAGCTCTGGACCCTCGATCGAATCGGGAAGAGCAATATCCTGCAACCCAGGATCCAGGCACGGCGCTGAGAGCCGACCCGCGATTTTGCGGCACGCTCGATCGAACACGGCATATTCATAGCCATGCGCCAGCTTGCCGGCTTCGCGCCGCGCGATGGCATCGACCAGATCAGGCATGCCGCCCTCGCCATATTCGCGCACCAGTGCCGCATTTTCCTCCGCCAGGCTGATATCCTGCTGATCGCGAAAATGGGCGTCTGCCGCATAAAAGACGGCCGTGCCGAGCAGTAAGATGGCGAGCGCAAAGGCAGCCGAATAGGTGAAGGCGATGCGATAGGCAGCGCTTCCCAACAGCCTGTTCATACGCGCATCCGGTAGCCGACACCGCGCAGCGTTTCTATTGGATCGCTCTTGAAACCTTCGTTGAGCTTGGAGCGCAACCGGCTCAAATGGCTTTCGACGATGTTGGTTTGCGGATCGAAGTGAAATCCCCAGATCGACTCCAGAAACATGGTCCGCGTCACGACCGTGCCGGCATGGCGCATCAATTGCTCCAGGAGCGCGAATTCGCGCGGCTGCAACAGGATTTCGCGGCCTTCGCGCCGTACGTCGCGCTTGAGCATGTCGAGCGAGATGGTCCCGACTTCCAAGCGGGTGGCGACATCGTTGATCGGTGGTCTGCGGCCCAGAGCCGAAAGCCGCGCTGCCAGTTCGGCAAAGGCGAACGGCTTGACGAGATAATCATCGGCCCCCGCTTCGAGGCCATTGACCCGGTCGGCAATCCCGCCAAGCGCGGTCAACAACAACACCGGAGTCCTCAGTCCTGCAGCGCGCCACCGCTTCAGGATTTCGATCCCATCGATGTGCGGCAGCATGCGGTCAAGGATGATCACGTCAAACGTCTCGACCATGCCGGTGTGCAGCGCATCCTCGCCATCATCGACACGCGAAACAACATGGCCGAGTTCGCCGAGCCCGCGCTCGACAAACCCGGCCGTTTCGGCATCGTCTTCGGCGATCAGAACCCGCATTGTCGAACCGAAGGGATGCCGCTGAAGCGATGTTGCAGAACGCTCATCGATCAGTCCTTGGCATTGAGCGCTTCATATTTGTCTTCGACGATCTTGCCGGTGTTGGCATCGACGCCGATTTCATGGATGCGCTTGCCCTGGCGGATGTCGAACGAATAGCGCCAGCCGCCACCTTCCATCTCATATTCGGCATCGGCAATCTTTCCGGGCGCCAGCTTAAGTGCAATTGCGCGAGCCTGGGCCATCGTCAGTTTTGCAGGCGGTGCGGACTGCTTGGCAGCCACGGCCGCCGTGCCGGAAAGGCCAAGCGCGATGATCATGATCGCTGGGAGTTTTCGCATTTGATATCCTCATTCATATTGCCGGGGGTCGGGGTCCAGCAGCGATAGACCTTCCTGATTGTGGGGAGATGGCGCGGGCTATCGAAAGTCCCAATGTTGCTTAGCAGCCAAGGGGGATGCCCGTTTTATAATTTTTCCCAATGTAGGCGGCGCGCATCAGATGCCCGCTGGTCATGCGGCCTGATGATCGGCATTTTGCCAGGACAGAATTTCACCGGATCGAGGCTTCTCATGCGCAATATTCGACTGTCTCGCCTGTTGCTGTCGGCCGCCGCCATCTCGCTCGTATCGGCTGCGCCGGTTCGTCCTTACGCCGTCAGCGAGTCGATCGTCGGCCCTGACGGTGGTTGGGATTATGCAAGCGTCGATGCCAAGGCCCGCATGCTTTATGTAGCGCACGGCGATGCAGTCATGGTCGTCGATCTGGCGCACGGCAATGCCGTTCGCTCGATTGGCAGCGCATCGCGCGCGCATGCCGCCCTGCCAATTCCCAACAAGCACGAACTGCTGATCACCAGTGGCCGTGACAGCAGCGTACGCGTGGTCGACTCCGTCGATGGGCACGAGATCGCAAAGATCGCGGTCGGCAAGAACCCCGATGCCGCCCTTTACGATGCAGCGAGCGGCAACGCCGTGATCATGAATGCCGAGGATGGCACGGTGTCGATCATCGACGTTGCCGCGCGCAAGGTGATCGGCACGATCACGCTGAAGGCTGGACTTGAATTCGGCGTCAAGGGCGCCGGCACGGCACTATTCGTCAATAACGAGGACGAAAACGAGATCGAAACTGCCGATCTCGCCACCTTCAAGGCGGGTGCTGCAATTCCCATGCCCGGCTGTGAACGCCCGACTGGGCTGGGATATGATCCTGCAACCCACCAGTTGATCAGCGCGTGTGCCAATGGGAAAGCGGCAGTGACCGACGCGGTCTCGCGCAAGATGATCAAGCTGCTCGATATCGGTGCTGGTCCCGATGCTGTGATCATGGACGTGCAGCACCGAACAGCGTTCATCCCGTGCGGGCGTGACGGCACGATCAGCATGATCGCGCTCGGCGGCGCGGGCGGCGCACATGTCATCGGCTCGATCAAGAGCGAAGCTGGCGCGCGAACCGGCGCGCTCGATCCCGTCACGGGCATTATCTATCTGCCAACCGCCCGCTTTGGCGCCCCCACGGCAGCGGGCGGACGGCCATCAATGCTGCCTGGATCGTTCCACATCGTCGTTGTGAAACCGAGCTGAAGCGCTTCGTCGGCTTGTGAGCGCGCTGCCGTACGTCGGCTTGGCCCGTCTCAAACCACCGGATTTGGCGAGAGCGTGTGCGCAATCGTCAACCCGAACGCTCCGGTTGTCAGGATCGGACTTTCTAGCCGCAATCGGGTGATGGCCGGCGCTGGTCATGGGAAGCCGGGCAACTCAAGCGTCGATATCGCCGGACGTACAGCGCCGCAGCGTCTTGCCGGACGGTCGATCAAAATACCCGAAAACCGCGGTACTGCGTGGGAATGGTGGGCGATGACGGGCTCGAACCGCCGACATTCTCGGTGTAAACGAGACGCTCTACCAACTGAGCTAATCGCCCGCGCCGGCATGTTCCGGCCAAGGGGGCCGATCGCCGGTCGCAAGGGCAGCGCGTTGCCAAAGCCGGAGCGATTGTGCAAGCCCTGCCGTGCACTCTGTTCAGCCAGTCGCCCTGCCGATTTGCTTTGCCGCCGCCCAATAACGCATCATCGCCTCGCGCGCGTTGGCCGAAAGCGCCATGAACGCGCGGCGCCTGTCGAACGGATCGGGCTTGCGCTCGAACAGGCCCTCCTCGGTCATTCGCCCGATCCAGCGCAGGGCCGTGGTTGGCGCGACCGCAGCCGCGATGCACAGGCTGGAGACCGATACTTGCGCGCGCTCCAGATCGGCGGCGAACAGATCGAGCAGCATATCCCAGGCCGGATCCTCAAGCAGCCCTTCGCCAAAAAACTGATGGCGCAACTGCCTTACCCTGATCGCCATGCGTACTTCGGTTGCGGCCACTTCGACTGCGACCGGGGCAGCGCGATAGCCAAGCGACCGATCACCAACGATCGCCCTTCCTGCTGTCCCCTCGCTCCGCGTCAGCCGCGCCAGCGTTTCGGCAATCCGCGCGATCTCCTCATTCAGCCGCTGCAGCCGTTCCGCATCCTTGTCGTCGGCGCGGACGAACCCATGACTCTTGCGCGCCAACGCAATCGCCAGCGCGCTCACCCGCTCTGCAACCGTCGGCGCGCAGAGCAGCTGGACCGGCCCCGCCAGCAGCTGCGCGGCAACCAGATCGATCTGTTCGGCATCCAGCGTCACCACGATCGCCGGTCCAGCTTCTGCAGCGTCGCCACCGATCAACCGCAAGATCGGGATGAGCTGATCAGGATCGGCACCGCGCGCCTCGATCAGGATGAGATCGACGCCGGTGTGATCGGCGATCGCAGCCGGCGCCGCGCCGATGTCGCTCTTGATGGCAAGGGTCACGCCTGCTGCCGCCAACGCCTCTTCGCCCGCGGCCGCTCCCCCCGGGTCACCCGCAATCAGCAGCGCCCTTGCGCCGCGCCGATAGGGTCCATCCTCGCCTTGGTTCGCCATCATCACAGCCTCATTGTCGTACCGAACGACCGGGTTATGATGCATTTTGCGCAATTGCCGAGCGGAGACTATATCCGGCGCGGACCAAAGCTCAGCATGCTCCGCCTCCGAATCCTCCGAAATGGCACCATTTCGGATATGTCACTGCGCAGCGGGCATTTGGACGATCAGTCGAGCGCCTTGACGATGTCCTCGACCATCTTTTTCGCGTCGGCGAGCAGCATCATCGTGTTGTCCATGTAAAATACGTCGTTGTCGACGCCGGCATAGCCAACGCCCCCCATCGATCGCTTGATGAACAGCACCGTCTTGGCCTTTTCGACATCGAACACGGGCATCCCATAAATCGGCGATCCCTTGTCGGTCTTGGCAGCCGGATTGACCACGTCGTTGGCACCGATGATGAAGGCGACATCGGTTTGGGCGAATTCGCTGTTGATGTCCTCGAGCTCGAACACATCGTCATAGGGCACGCTCGCTTCTGCGAGCAGGACGTTCATGTGCCCCGGCATCCGGCCAGCGACTGGATGGATCGCGAACTTCACCTTGACGCCGTGTTCCTTCAGCTTGTCGGTCATTTCGCGCAGCACGTGCTGCGCCTGCGCGACCGCCATGCCGTAACCGGGGACGATGATCACCTGTTCGGCCTGGCCCATCAGGAAGGCGGCATCCTCCGCCGAACCGCGCTTCCACGGGCGCTGCTCCTTCGCCTCGCCACCGCCGCTGTCGGCGACCGCGCCGAAACCGCCGGCAATCACCGAGATGAAGCTGCGGTTCATCGCCTTGCACATGATGTAGGAAAGGATCGCACCCGACGATCCGACGAGCGCACCAGTGATGATCATTGCGGTATTGTGGAGCGTGAAGCCCATTGCCGCTGCCGCCCAGCCCGAATAGCTGTTGAGCATCGAGACGACGACGGGCATGTCCGCGCCGCCGATCGGCACGATCAGCAGGAAGCCGATCGCAAAGCTCAGCACGGTTACGGTCGCGAACACCCACGGGCTCTGGTCGGTCAGGAAATAGCCGATCAGCCCCAGGATTGCGGCGAGCGTGCCGAGATTGATGATGTGGCGCGCGGGCAGGATGATCGGCTTGCCGCTCATATTGCCATTGAGCTTCAGGAACGCGATGACCGAGCCCGAAAAGGTGATCGCGCCGATCGCGACGCCAAGGCCGAGCTCGACCCGGCTCTGCGTGAAGATTTCGCCGGCTGCGTCGGCAATGCCGAACGCGACCGGGTTGAGATAGGCCGCCGCGCCGACCAGCACCGCCGCCAGGCCAACCAGCGAGTGGAAAGCTGCGACCAGCTGCGGCATGTCGGTCATCTTGATTCGCCGCGCGGTGGTGATGCCGATGGCGGCACCGATGCCGATGGCGATCAGGATTTCAACGAAGGTGACGCCGTCAATCCCGCCTTCGGGCAGCACTGGCGCATGCGTCACCAGCGTCGTCACGACCGCGATCGCCATGCCGATCATGCCGTAGCGATTGCCCGACTGGCTCGTCGCCGGGCTCGACAGCCCGCGCAGCGCCAGGATGAAGCACACCCCCGCGATCAGATAGGCGAGCGATGCCCAGGGATTGACTGCTAGATGTTCCACTCTCTTAACCCCTATCCGTCACCCCGGACTCGATCCGGGGTCCCGCTGTTATCCCGCGCTCGTCGAAGAAGCGGGGCCCCGGCTCAGCGCCGGGGCGACGAAATCAATGTTTGGACGCAGCCGCCGGGCGGTCCTTCTTCTTGTACATCGCCAGCATCCGCGCGGTGACCGCAAAGCCGCCGAAGATATTGACGCTCGCCAGCACGACCGCGAGCAGCCCCAGCCATTTCGACGTGGCCCCAGTGCCGCCGAGCCCGATCGCTGCGCTGGCAACAAGCGCGCCGACGATGATCACCGACGAGATCGCGTTGGTCACCGCCATCAGCGGCGTATGCAGCGCCGGCGTGACCGACCAGACGACATAATAGCCGACAAAACAGGCCATCATGAAGATGGAGAGGGTTGAGACGAAATCCATATTCTTTCCCCTGGGGCTCAGCTCAACAACCGCGCATTGACGACGGCACCGTCTTTAGTCAGCCGGATCGCGTTGCCGATTTCCTCGTCGAGCACGGGCTTGCCCACCTCCTTGTCCCAGAAGGCGCTGAGGAAGTTGAACAGGTTGCGCGAGAATAGGGCGGAGGCGTCCGCTGGCAGTCGCCCGGCGACATTGCGGTGCCCGACGATCTTCACGCCGTGGACCGTCACGACCTCGCCCGCGACCGATCCTTCGACATTGCCGCCGCTTTCGACCGCGAGATCGACGATCACGCTGCCCGGCCGCATCGTCGCGATCTGCGCGTCCGACACCAGCCGCGGCGCGGCGCGGCCGGGGATTAGCGCGGTCGTGATGACGATGTCCTGCTTGGCGATGTGGCTCGACACGAGTTCCGCTTGCGCCGCCTGATATTCGGGGCTCATCTCGCCGGCATAGCCGCCCGCGCCCTCGCCCTCGATACCCTGCACATTCTCGACAAAGATCGGCTTCGCGCCGAGCGACTGAATCTGCTCGCGCGTCGCCGAGCGGACATCGGTCGCCGAGACCTGCGCGCCGAGCCGCCGCGCGGTGGCGATTGCCTGAAGCCCGGCCACGCCCACGCCCATCACGAACACGCGTGCGGCCGAAACGGTGCCCGCCGCTGTCATCATCATTGGAAAGGCGCGGCCATATTCGGCTGCTGCATCAAGCACCGATTTGTAGCCGGCCAGGTTCGATTGCGACGACAGGATGTCCATTGATTGCGCGCGGGTGATGCGCGGCATGAATTCCATCGCCAGCGCCTCGATGCCGGCGGCGGCATAAGCATCCACCCGCGCCCGGCCGCCATTTTCCCCGGCGCCGAACGGATTGAGGCCAGCGACCAGCCAGGCACCGGCAGCGGCCCCGCTCAGGCTCGCTGGATCGGGGCCCTGGACGCCGAGGATGATATCGGCCCCGGCAAGCGTCACCGCGCGATCCCCCACGCTGGCGCCCGCGTCGGCGAATTGCGCATCGCTGATTGCAGCGCCGTCACCCGCGCCCGATTCGACTGCCACTGTCGCGCCGAGCCCAGCGAATTTCTTCACTGTTTCAGGCGTTCCGGCGACCCGGCGTTCGCCGGGGGTTTGCTCTTTGAGAATTGCGATTTTCACGTTGGCGCTAACCGGCGATCAACCAGACGACACCGAACGCAATGACAAAGCATGCGATCGCGCCGTATTTCATCAGGCCAAGCACCCGGTGATAGGTTGCCTGTTGCTTTTCGATATCGCCGCTGCCGGTCATCCACCCGTGTCCTCGAATTAATTTAGTCGACCCTTAACGAGCGCCTGCCAGCACCTCAAGCCCCGTTCCCCGATCCTGCCGCCGCCGCACCGCCCGTGCTTAAGCCCGCCTTTACTCCCTTGGATTATGCTTACCGGCTGAACGGGGTAATCGGGGAAGGCCAGATGACGCGCAACGGCCAGCGCCTATTGATGTTGATCGACGACGAACCGGCACAGCGCCGGCTCGTCGCCGCGCTTGCCGCGCGTGGCGGGTGGCGATCGGTGTTCGCAAGCGATGCCGAGATGGCGATTGCCACGCTCGGCACGCAAGACGGCATGCAGCTCGATGCCGTACTGATCGATCACTGGTCACCCGATGCCGACGCCGGACCGCTGATCGCCGAGCTGCGCCAGCGCCGACCGTTGCTCCCCATCCTGATGCTGACGGCGAATGGCTCGGTCATGCAGGCAGTCTCCGCGATGCGCAGTGGCGCGACCGATTTCCTGGTCAAGCCACTCGCCCCCGAACGGCTGCTCTCCGCGCTTGAAGCGGCAGTCGCTGGCCACAACGCCGGCGAACTGCGCCCGCTGACGGAAAAGATCACCGCGACGCTCGGCTTTGACGAGATCGTCGGATCGGAACCGATGTTCCGGGCAGCGCTCGCCATCGCCGCCAAGGCGGCGCGGGCCCGCGTCGCCGTACTGATCGAGGGCGAGAGCGGCGTCGGCAAGGAAGTCGTCGCCGAAGCCGTCCACGCAGCGTCACCGCGTGCGAAAAAGCCGATGGTCACCGTGAATTGCGGCGCGATTCCGGCCAATCTCGTCGAATCCGAGTTGTTCGGGCACGAAAAGGGCGCCTTTACCGGCGCTTTCGAGCGCAAGATCGGCCGTTTCCAAGAAGCCGATGGCGGCTCGATCTTCCTCGACGAAGTCGGCGAAATGCCGCTCGAGGCGCAGGTGAAGCTGCTGCGCGTTCTTCAATCGGGCGAAATCCAGCCTATTGGCGCGCGCCATGTCCGCGAGGTCGATGTCCGCATCATCGCCGCCACCAACAAGCGGCTGCTCGACGAGGTGGAAGCAGGGCGTTTCCGCGAGGATCTCTATTACCGGCTAAACGTGGTGCAGGTGACGATCCCGCCGTTGCGCGAGCGCGCCGGCGATATCCCCGCGCTGGCCCGTCATCTGCTCGCCCGGATCGCCCAACAGCCGGGTCTCCGGCCAATCGGCATTACCGATCAGGCGCTCCAGCTGCTGACCGATTACAACTGGCCGGGCAATGTCCGCCAATTACAGAACGCGTTGTTCCGGGCGGCCGTGCTGTGCGATGCCAACGCGCTGACCCGCGCCGATTTCCCGCAGATTTCAGCGATCGGCGCGCAGCCCAATGCGGTTCGTGGCCCGTCGGCCACCCCGGCCAGCGGCGGCGTGACGCTGTTTCGCCCCGACGGCAATATGCGCGCGCTCGACGAGATCGAGGCCGATGTGATCCGCCTCGCCATCGGCCATTATCGCGGCCGGATGACCGAAGTCGCGCGTCGCCTGGGGATTGGCCGCTCGACGCTGTACCGCAAACTCGGCGAGCTGGGGATCGACAACGCAGCATGAGGGCCAGTCGTTTTCAATCAATTTGAGTTTTCCCCGTTCGGGCTGAGCTTGTCGAAGCCCTGCCCTTCTTTCAGGATGACGTGCCCCAACCACATCGAAGCGAGGTCTACCGCCCCATCAGCGCCTGATCCTTGCAGCCGCGCCACACCCGGATCGCCTGTACCGTTTCTGCCACATCATGCACGCGCAGCAGTTGCGCGCCCATATCGGCGCCCTTCATTGCCAGCGTGATCGAGCCGCCAAGCCGTTCACCGACTGGCGCCTCGCCCGATAGCGCGCCGATCATCCGCTTGCGGCTCGCGCCAAGCATGATCGGGCAGCCGAGCCCGTGGAGCATCGCCAGGCCGTTGAGCAACGCCAGATTATCGGCCAGCGACTTGCCAAAGCCGATGCCCGGATCGACGATGATCTTCGCACGATCCACGCCCGCTGCGACAACCGCCGCGATCCGTGCCTCTAACCAATCGAACACGTCGACCAGCACATCATTGTAGCCCGCGCCGCCATGTGGCCCCTTGGCTGGATCGGGCGAATGCATCAGCACGACGGGGCACCCCGCCTTCGCCACCAGTTCAAGCGCGCGGTCGTCCCACAGCAGCGCCGACACGTCGTTGACGATGTGCGCGCCCGCTGCGAGCGCCGCCTCCATCACCGCCGCCTTCCGCGTATCTACAGAGACAATCGCGCCACTGCGCTCCAGCCCTTCGACGACGGGCACGACGCGCTTGATCTCGTCGCCTTCCCATACCGGCGCGGCGCCGGGCCGGGTCGATTCACCGCCCAGATCGATGATGCTGGCGCCCTTGGCTGCCATGTCGAAACCGGCTTCAGCAGCGGCCACCGGATCATCGTGCAACTGGCCGCCGTCCGAAAAACTGTCGGGCGTGACGTTGAGGATGCCGACGACATGCGGCTGATCGAAGCGAAGCACCCGCTCGCCAAGCGCCAGCGGCGGGCGCGCTGCGGTGATAGCGGCGTGCAACCGTGCGGCCTGTGGATCCTGGCCGAGGGTGCGCTCGAAGTCAGTAATCGGCACGGTGCGCCGCGCGCCTTTTTCGATCACCTCATAGGCGGCAAACCACAGCATGCCGCCAGCGAGCCGTGCAACCTCGCCGTCGCGGCCAACGGGCGTATCGACGAACTGGACGGGGCGGAGGTGGAGCGAAGCGGCCATTGGCGCTGCCCTCAGGGCTGCGTCGCCAGCAGATAGGTTTGGCGCAACGCGTCGATCGGCTTCAGCCCGTCGGGGCCGTCATAATGCCAGAAGGTCCAGCCATTGCAGGAGGGCGCCCCCTGAACCGTCGCGCCGAGCTTGTGAATCGATCCTGTCGCCCCGCACAGGCTTTCCAGGCTGCCATCGGCACGGACGAGCGCGCGGTGCTGGCGCCTTGCATCGGTGAGCACGCGGCCGGGCAGGAGCAGGCCGTTTTCCACGATCACCCCAAAGGCGACCCGCGGCGCGGACTTGGGGCTCTGCATCGTGCGTAGCGCTGATTCGTCGAGTGGCAGGGCCGCCTCGATACGTTCAAGCGCCGCGTCGCAATAGCCCGGCTCGCGCTCGATACCGATCCATCGCCGGCCGAGCCGGGTCGCGACCGCGCCCGTCGTGCCCGTGCCGAAAAACGGATCGAGCACCACATCGCCGGGTTTGGTGCAGGCCAGCAGGATGCGGTAGATGAGCGCTTCGGGCTTTTGCGTCGGGTGGACCTTGTGGCCATCCTTCTTCAGCCGCTCGGGCCCACCGCAGACCGGAAATTCCCAGTCGCTGCGCATCTGCAATTCATCGTTGAGCGTCTTCATGCTGCGATAGTTGAAGGTGTAGCGCGCCTTCTCGCCCATTGATGCCCAGATCAGCGTCTCATGCGCATTGGTGAAGCGCGTGCCGCGGAAATTGGGCATTGGGTTGGCCTTGCGCCAGATGATGTCGTTGAGGATCCAATAGCCCAGATCCTGGATCGCCGAGCCGACCTTGAAGATATTGTGATAGCTGCCAATCACCCAGATCGTGCCATCGTCCTTCAGGATGCGCCGCGCCTCGGCGAGCCAGGCGCGCGTGAACTGATCATAGGCCGAAAGGCTGTCGAACTTGTCCCATGCGTCGGTAACGGCATCGACATGGCTGCCGTCGGGCCGGCTGAGATCGCCGCCGAGCTGCAGATTATAGGGAGGATCGGCAAAGATCATGTCGATCGACTTGGCGGGCAGCGCGCGCATCGCCTCGATGCAATCATCCATGATGATTTCATCGAGCGGCAGCACAGGCGCAGGCGCCGCGCGCGCCGCCTTCTTAACCTTTTCCAACACCCCCATCGGTCCAGCCCCCGTCTGATCGGCGCCCATTCCTGCGATAAAGCGGGTGGCCGTCAAGCAAACAATGGTTAACGATTAACTTTACTAATTCGTTAACAAAGCGGAACATTTAGGGAAGCAGGCGATATATTGAGTCTCGATCGCGCACCGATCGCAAGTAATGGTGGTGTGACTCAAAAGACTCAACGATCAAGATATGACCGTGCGACCGGGGCGAAGGAGCGACGGTGAAGCGGTGTCGGCCCGAATTCACGCAGCGCATCGAGGTGCGCGCGAGACCCATAGCCGCGATTGCTGCGCCAACCATAATGCGGGTGGAGCGCGTGCGCTTCGTCCATCATCGCATCGCGGCGGTGCTTGGCGATGATCGACGCCGCCGCGATCGACAGGCAGAGCGCGTCGCCGCCAATGATCGCGCGCGAGGGATAGGGCCATTCGGGGCAGCGATTGCCATCGACCAGCACCATTCCCGGCGCCAGCCCCAGCGCCTCTACCGCGCGGCGCATCGCCAGCATCGTTGCCCACAAGATGTTGAGCCGATCGATCTCCTCGACCGTAGCGATGCCGACGCCGATCGTCGCGCAGCCCAGCAATGCGTCATGCAGCCGCGCGCGCTTGATCGCGCTCAACGCCTTGGAATCGTCGATCCCATCGGGAATGCACGACGGATCGAGCACCACCGCCGCCGCCACGACCGGCCCTGCAAGCGGCCCGCGCCCGGCCTCGTCGACGCCGATGACGGGCGCGGCGTGCTGCGCCTCGTGGTGCCAATCAGGCATTGGCAAGCCGCCACGGCGGATAGCGGCGGTTCTCGCCCGCCTGATAGAGGCAGATCGCGTTCCCGGCCGGATCGCGCAGCCGTGCTTCGCGCCATAGCCATTCCTGATCGACGGGGAGGTGATCGAAAGCGATGCCCGCATGCTGCAAACGGGCGACTTCGGCATCCAGGTCTTCGCATTCGAAAAACACCGTCGGCGCAGAATCATGCTCGGTCGACAGCGTCGCCCCGCCATCCGCCTCGAACCGGGCATAATGACCGTCATCGGTATCGACGATCTGAGTCAGGCCGAGCAGCCGGTAGAACGCCTCCGATCCTGCCGCCATCGGCAGCGTCACCTGATTGAGCCGCACGCCGGGGCCAAGATCGAGCCGCACCCGTTGCTGCCCCATCGGCCCGTGCCCGCCGCCCAGCCCCGCCGGTGCGTCATGCAGCGCGATCCGCACGAACTGACGCGCGCGCGCGACCGCTGGCTCCAGCGCATATCCATAGCCCAGCCATGTCGCGATGGCGGAGGCAAGCGTGCAGCCCGTGCCATGCGTGCTGCCGGTGTCGATCCGGTCGCTGGTCCAGCGCGCCACTTCGCCACTCCGGTCCAGCAGCCGATCGGTGAGCGTGCCGCCCTCGCCATGCCCACCCTTGGCGAGCACTGCGGTGGCGTGCGCCAGTACCGCCGCTTCTCCCCCCAGCGCCGCCAGCTCGGGCAGATTGGGCGTGGTGACCGTCGCCAGCGCCATCAACCGGGCAAAGGCGGCAATGGTCGCGGCATCCGCCAGCGTATCGCCGCTGGTCGCGACCATCACGGGATCGAAGACGACCGGGACCGTCAAGCCCCTCCGCTCCAGCCATTCCGCCACGGCATGCGCCGTCTCGGCCGATCCGATCATCCCGATCTTGACCGCATCGACGCCGATATCGCTCACGCAGGAGTCGATCTGCGCGATGACCATATCGGTCGGCACCGGATGCACCGACTGCACCCCCATTGTGTTCTGCGCGGTGATTGCCGTGATCGCGGTCATCGCGTGGCCGCCGAGCATCGTGACGGTCTTGATGTCGGCCTGGATACCCGCGCCACCACCCGAATCGGACCCGGCGATGATGAGGATTCGCGGCGTCATTCCTTGAACTTGCGCGTGCTGCTCGCGGGATATTTCTGGAGCATGGGCCCGGCGCGTGTCGGCCGGTCCATCAATTCACCGCCGCAATTGGGGCAACGCTCATCAAGCGCTTCTGCACAATCGGCGCAGAAACTGCATTCGAACGAGCAGATGAAGGCGCCCGGATCATCGGCTGGCAGGTCGGCGCCGCAGCGTTCACAATCCGGGCGCATTTCAAGCATCGCCCTTCCTTAGCCGCCATGCACCTCGAAATCGACCGCGATATTGCCGCGCGTCGCATTCGAATAAGGGCACACCTGGTGCGCGTCATGAACGAGTTTTTCGGCCGCCGCCTGATCGAGCTTTGGCAGCGTCACGACATGCGTCACGGCCAGCATGAAGCCGGCGCCGCCTTCATTGGGGCCGATCGAGACATGGCCAGTGACGGTCGATCCGCTGGCGTCGATCTTCTGCATGCCGGCGACGTACGACATCGCGCTCTGGAAACAGGCGGCATAGCCAGCGGCGAAAAGCTGTTCGGGATTGGTGCCGACACCGCCTGGTCCGCCCATTGATTTGGGCGTGACGGTATCGAGGTCGAGCACGCCGTCATCGCTGGCGACATGGCCCTGGCGCCCGCCATGAGCGGTCGCGACGGCTGTATAGAGTGCCTTCATCTGACTTCTCCCTTGCTGAAATTGCGGTCATGCTAGTGTGTTATCATGGCAGTTTGGCGCACGCGCGTTCAGGCAGCTTCGCGCACCGCGTCGCAGATCCGATCGACGATCGCCTCGACCTGCCGCGCATCGTCACCTTCGGCCATCACGCGGATCACGGGCTCGGTACCCGAAGGCCTGATGACCAGCCGCCCCTTGCCCTCGAGTTCGCGCTCGGCGCCGGCGATCACTATGCGCACCGATGCCGCGTCGAGCGGCTTGCCGCCTGCAAAGCGGACATTCTTCAACAGTTGTGGGAGTGGCTCGAACCGGCGCAGCACTTCGCTGGCGGGTGCCCCTGCTCGAACGACCTCGGCGAGGATCTGGAGAGCGGCAACCAGACCGTCGCCCGTCGTGCCGTAATCCGAAAGAATGATGTGCCCGGATTGTTCGCCGCCGACATTATAGCCCTTGGCGCGCATCGCCTCGAGCACATAGCGATCGCCGACCTGGGTGCGGATCAGGCCGATGCCTTGCGCCGCCAGATGCCGTTCAAGCCCCAGGTTCGACATCACCGTCGCCACCAGCCCGCCATTGTTGAGCCGGCCCTGCCGCGCCCAGCCACCAGCAATCGTCGCCATCAGCTGATCGCCGTCGACGACCTGGCCGGTTTCATCGACCACGATCAGCCGATCGGCATCGCCATCCAGCGCGATGCCGATCTGCGCCCCGCTTGCGACAACGGTCTCGCATAACGTCTGCGGGGCGGTCGAGCCGACGCGATCATTGATATTCTTGCCGTTGGGCTCGATCCCGATCGCGACGACATCGGCCCCGAGTTCCCACAGCGCAGAGGGCGCAACCTGATACGCCGCCCCATTGGCGCAATCGATGACGATCTTCAGCCCGTCGAGCCTGAGGTCGGCAGGAAAAGTGGATTTTGCGGAATGGATGTAGCGCCCCCGCGCATCTTCGACCCGGCGGGCGCGGCCGATATCGGCGGCAGCGCTCAGCGGTACATTGCCGTCGATCATCGCCTCGATCGCCATCTCGTCGGCATCGGAAAGCTTATAGCCATCGGGCCCGAACAGCTTGATGCCATTATCGGCGTAAGGATTATGGCTTGCCGAAATCATTACCCCCATATCGGCGCGCATCGATTGGGTGAGCATCGCCACCGCCGGGGTCGGCATCGGCCCGACGAGGATGACGTCCATCCCCACGCTGGTGAATCCCGCGACCATCGCCGATTCGAGCATATAGCCTGAAAGCCGGGTGTCCTTGCCAATCACCACCCGGTGTTTGTGATCGCCGCGCAGGAAATGCGCGCCGGCGGCCATTCCCACTTTCATCGCCATCGTCGCGGTCATTGGGGCGGCATTGGTCATGCCGCGGATGCCATCGGTGCCGAAATATTTTCTTGCCATTGCTTTTCAACCGATCCGCTATGCGTTTGGTTCGTGCCGCGCTCGTCGAGTAGCGGTGTGTCGCGTCTGATAGCGCCTGCGGGAGTGAATATCGAGTATGTCGCAAGCAACACGAATCTTACTGGCACTGATCCTCGGCCTCGCGCTCGGTATCGTCACGGCAGCAGCGGGCGGCGGCTGGGCTGAGACGGGGCAGGCGATCGCCGGGCCGATCGGCACCGCCTGGCTCAATGGGCTGCAGATGACGATCGTGCCGCTGGTGATTTCGCTGCTTGTGCTCGGCGTCGCTGCGACCGCCGATGTGACACGGGCAGGCAAGCTGGCGACGCGATCGCTGATCCTGTTCATGGTCCTGCTGTGGTCAGGGGCGATCGTCTCTGCGGTGCTGACGCCGGCGATCCTCGATATCTGGCCGCTCGATCCGGCATCGGCCACCGCGCTGCGACAGGCGCTGACCGGCGTCAAACCGGTTGGCGACGTACCGTCCTTTGGCGAGTTCCTGTCGGCGATTGTGCCCAGCAACCCAGTGACGGCGGCGGCAAACAACGCGTTTCTGCCGCTGATGATCTTCTCGCTCACCTTTGCTTTTGCGATCACGCGACTGCCAAAGGAGCAGCGCGATTTGCTGATCGGCTTCTTCCGCGCGATCGCCGATGCGATGCTCGTGATCATCGGCTGGGTGCTGCTGATCGCGCCGATCGGCGTGTTCGCGTTGGCCTTTCTTGTCGGCGCGAAGGCGGGAACGGCGGCGTTCGGCGCATTGCTCCACTATGTCCTTGTCGTCTCCAGCGTCGGCGGCGTGTTGTGGATCGCTGCCTATTTCATGGGGGCGATCGGCGGGAAGCTGTCGATCCTGAAGTTCGCGCGCGCCACCGCGCCGGCGCAGGCCGTGGCGATCAGCACCCAATCCTCGCTCGCCTCGTTGCCAGCGATGCTGCGTGGTGCCGAGCAGATTGGCGTGCCGACCGCCAATTCGGGGATCATCCTGCCGCTGGCAGTGGCGATATTTCGCTTTACCGGGCCGGCGATGAACCTTGCCGTCGCGATCTATATCGCGCGGTGGTATGGCGTGCCGCTGACGCCGCAGACATTGGGGACCGGCGTCGTCGTGGCCTCGATCACCACGCTTGGCGCCTTGAGCCTACCCGGCGCGATCACCTATATCAGCTCGATCGCGCCGATCGCGGCGGCGATGGGCGTCCCCCTCGAGCCGCTCGGCCTGCTCGTCGCGATCGAGAATTTTCCCGATATCATGCGCACCGTCGGCAATGTGACGATGGATTTGGCGGCGACCGCCACCATATCGGCACGAAGCCCGCCCGCGCCGGCCAGCCCCGAAGACCTGCTGATTGAGGAACCCGCATGAAATATCGCACGCTCGGCGCCGATCTGAAGGTTTCCGCGCTCGGCCTTGGCTGCATGCCGATGGCGGGCGTCGGCCCGGCGATGTACGGCGTCGCGACCGAAGCCGAAAGCATCGCCACGATCCACCGAGCGATCGATCTGGGCGTCACCTTCCTCGATACCGCAGAGGTCTATGGACCCTACGCCAACGAAGAGCTGGTCGGTCGGGCAATCAAGGGCAAGCGCGACGGCCTCGTCATCGCCACCAAGTTCGGATTCCGGTTCGATGGCGGGGCGCGGACGGCGAGCGGGATCGATGGGTCGCCTGCCAATGCGCGCCGGGCAGTCGAGGGATCGCTGAAAAGGCTCGGCGTCGATGTAATCGATCTATTCTATCAGCACCGCGTCGACCCTACCGTGCCGATCGAGGAAAGCGTCGGCGGGATGGCCGATCTGGTGAAGGAGGGCAAGGTTCGCCATATCGGGCTATCTGAAGCGGGCGCTGCGACCTTGCGCAAGGCAGCGGCGGTCCATCCGATCGCGGCGCTACAATCCGAATATTCGCTGTGGGAGCGCGATGTTGAAGCAGAAATCCTGCCAACGGCGCGCGAACTCGGGATTGGCTTTGTCCCCTATTCGCCACTTGGCCGCGGCTTTCTGACTGGCCAGATCACGTCGCGCGACGACCTCCCGGAAGGTGATTATCGCCGCAATGATCCGCGCTACTCCGAAGAAAATTTCGCTGCCAACATGATAATGGTCGATGTCGTGAAACGCATTGCCGTCGCCCATGGCGTCAGCGCCGCCCAGATCGCGCTCGCCTGGCTGCTCGCACAGGGCGACGATATCGTGCCGATCCCGGGATCGAAGCGTCGCGTGACGCTCGACGACAGCATGGCGGCGGTCGACGTCGCGCTGACTGCCGCTGATCTCGCCGATCTCGATGCAGCAGCCCCGCGCGGTGGGACGGCCGGCCCGCGCTATGGCGAGCGGATGATGGCGATGGTGCGGATCTAGGATCAGGCGTTAGAGCGACACCCAGCGCCAGATGCCCGCCGCCATGCCGGCGAGCGGGCCATGCGCCCAGGTGGCGACCAGCCAGACGACGACGCCCCCGGCAAGATCATGAGGCTTGAACCCGCCGAACCGCGCGCGGCCAGCAGCGATGGCGGCAAACGGCCAATAGGAAGTGACGCCCTCCCAGGCACGCCAGCGCATGGGCTCGAGCGCTTCCTTCTTGCGGTCCTGCAACGCCGCGCCGACCAGCGCGAGGATGATGATCGCGACGGCGACGACGATGTTTGCCGCGATCGGATAGACGAGGATGTGGCTCAGCCCCCATAATGCGAACGACCACATCATCGGGTGACGCGTGATCGAGAAGGCACCGCGCGCGACCTTTGGCGCATCGCCTGCCGGGCCCGGCAGCGCCGGATTGCCGATCAGCGATCCCATCAGCAGGATACTCGCCACCAGCATCAGCAGCGTCGCCACTGCCCATAGCCCATCGCCCACTTCCCATAACGGCGGCGTCGCTGCTGTGTGACGATAAGCGCTCGACATCCAGCCAAGCGTCGCGAACGCGACAAGCGCATAGACGATCGTGAATCCGCCATTGCCGAGCGCCTTCACCAGCGGCGCCCGCAACGGATGCGAGAGCAGGAAATGCGTGCCGACGAACGATCCTGCCGCCACTGCTATCGTTGTCGTCGGATCCATCTGCTCACTCCCCGGTTCGTGCGTGCGCCGCGCGCCGCTGAATTCAGATCGCCGCCCTAGATTTGCGGGCCAATGGCTTGCGGCGCGACGTGATCGCTCGGTTCCGCCGGTTCCTGACGATCTTCAAGCGTATCGAGGTGCATCCACCGCTTCACGATCGGCGACAACGCAAGAACGATCACGCTGATCCCGATGCTGATGAGGCCGATCTTCCAATAGATGCCAAGCGTCAGGTCGCGCGTCATTTCGCCGCTTTCGCCGCCCGTTGCTTCGCCGATCTTGCCGGCAACGAAGTTTCCTACAGCCGTCATATAGAACCACGCCCCCATGATGAAGCTGGCCAGGTGGAGCGGCGCCAGCCGGTTCATTGCCGACAGGCCCACGGGCGACAGGCAAAGTTCAGCGGTCGTGTGCAGCAGATAGATCAGGAACACGAACAATACCGGTGTTGCGGCATTGGGCCCGCTCGCCTGCGCGCCCCAGACGAACACGAGAAAGCCAAGCCCGACCTGGAACAACGCAAGCGCAAATTTGGCGGGCGCCGAAGGTTCACGGTCTTTCCGGGCCAACGCCGTCCACAGCCAGGCAAAAAACGGTCCCAGAAGCACGATGTAGATCGGATTGATCGATTGGAAGAGACTGGTCGGCACGCCCCCGCGATCGACGAACTTGTCGGTATACAGGCTCAGCGAGCCGCCTGCCTGTTCGAACAATCCCGAAAAGATCGGGTTCAGCGCGATCAGGAACAGGATAGCGAACATCCGCTCTCGCGGTTCCTTGGGTAGCTTGAACGCTTCGTAGAGCGTGTAGCCCAGCATCGCGACGCCCGAGACGATCAACAGATTCTGAACGACCGACTGATATTGCAACAGCAGCCAGATCACGCCGACCGCGACCAAGCCTACGCCGTAAAGCGTCATTTCGCGATTGCGCGCCAGCGCATTTGGCGGTTCGCCGCGCCCCTTCAAGGCCGGTTTTCCCATCGTGAAGATGATCAGGCCGATCACCATGCCGATGCCGGCAAGGCCAAAGCCATAGGCCCAGCCGATCGTTTCACCCAGATAGCCGACCAGGATCGTCCCCAGCGCCGCACCCGAATTGATGCCCATGTAGAAGATCGTATAGGCGCCGTCGCGGCGGGTGTCGGTAAGGCGGTATAATTGCCCGACGATGACCGAGATATTCCCCTTGAGGAAGCCAGTGCCGACGATGATCAGCGCGAGCGCTAGCCAGAAGACGTTGATGACCGGATCGGCCTGTTTGACGGCTGGATCGACCACGCCCGTCATCCCTTCGACCGCCATGAACGCGTGGCCAATGGCGAGAATGATGCCGCCGAATACCACGGCCTTGCGCTGTCCAAGATACCGATCGGCCAGATAGCCGCCAAGCACCGGGGTGATATAGACGAGCGCGGTATAGGCGCCATAGATCAGGTTCGATTTGCCGTCGTCGAACAGCCAGAATTTGGTCAGATACAGGATCAGCAGCGCGCGCATGCCGTAATAGGAAAATCGCTCCCACATTTCGGCATAGAACAGGACGAAAAGTCCCTTTGGATGGCCAACCACTTCTTCGGATTTGCGCGAACTGAGCGACAGGCCAAAGGCCAGCACCCCGACCATCGCAATCGCCGCGATCGCCGCGATCCAATCGCCTTCATTCCACAATCCGATCGCTTTCAACCCCACGGCAATGCACCTCTTGATCAAATTCCGGGCAAGTTCTGGCCGAGCATTGGCCTGCCGGCTGTGTCGATCGCCAAGACATGAACGGGCAACGCCCATTTGCCAAGGTCGATTGTCGATCGGCACGGCGGCGGCTAGAAAACCGCCGATGCTCAATAATCTCTCGACCCCGCAATCGATGCTCGCCACCCGCCGTTCGGGGCGCCCGCGCGAGATGATCGCGCCCGGGCCTGATGGTCCCCAACTCGACGCCATCCTCGCCGTCGCCACACGTACGCCCGATCATGGCAAGCTCGCCCCGTGGCGCTTCGTGATCGTCGGCAGCGATCAACGCGATCGGCTGGCGACGCTCCTCACCACCTCTTATCGTGCCGAGCGCCCGCAGGCGGCGCGGCTCGAAATCGAGGCGATGGAGCAATTTGCACGGCAGGCACCCACCCTCGTGGTCGTGCTGTCCAGCCCGCGAACGCAAAGCCACATTCCGTTGTGGGAGCAGGAATTATCGGCTGGGGCTGCGTGCATGAACCTGCTCCATGCCGCGCATGCCCAAGAGTTCGTTGCTGGCTGGCTGACCGGCTGGCCGGCTTATTCGGAGGCGGTGCGCGATGCCTTCGGCGCGGCGCCGGAGCGGATCGCGGGCTTCGTCTTCATCGGCTCGCCCAGCCGCGAGATCGAGGAACGCGTCCGTCCCGATGCGGCATCGGTGATTTCGACGTGGCAGGCTTGAGGGGTGGACCAAGGGCGCAATTGGTGTATTAAAGCAGCATGACAGCGCTCAACAGCGAAGACAGCCCGGTCTATATCCGGTTGCGGCAGACGATCGCTGCGGCGGTGTTGCGTGGCGATTTCCGTGCAGGCGACCAGTTGCCGTCAGTCCGCGCACTCGCTGCAGAACACGGCGCCAATCCGCTCACCGTTGCCAAGGCGTATCAGCGTTTTCAGGACGATGGCTATGTCGAGGTGCGGCGCGGGGTCGGCATGTTCGTGCTGCCCGGCGCGGCCGAGCGACTGCGCATTGCCGAGCGCGATCATTTCATTGCAACGGTTTGGCCCCGGATACGCGAACATATCGGTTTGTTGGGCCTGCGCACCGCTGAATTGCTCGAAGACGAGCCCGCCTGATCAGGCGTCGAGCCAGTCCTCCAATAGCGCGTTGACACGTTCGGGCGCTTCCTGCTGAACCCAGTGCGAGACACCCGGTAGCCGCTGGAGCGTCAGATTGGGCACCCATTGCTCGGTCCCTTGCGAGCACCAAATCCCCAGCGCCTTGTCCTCCTCACCCCAGATCATCAGCGTCGGCGTATCGATCCGGCCATCGCCGATCCCGCGCGCATCGGGGAGTTGCATCAGGGCACGATAATAGTTGACCATTCCGGTCAGCGCGCCAGGCCGCATCGCCGCATCGGCATAGACTTTGAGGACGTCTTTCGGAAACCGGCTCTTGTCGACCGCCATGTTGTAGATCGCGCCCTTGATCCCGCGCCCGCCGTTTCGGCCCATCATCATCTCGGGCAGCCGGGGAAGCTGGAAGAAAAAGATATACCAGCTCATCCGCAATTGCCGCCAGTTGCGGCTTTCGCGCCGCGCCACCATTGGGTGGGGCACGTTCATGATGACGAGGCGAACGAGTGGCCGCACCCGTTTGATCGCGAAATGCCAAGCAATGATCGCGCCCCAATCATGCGCGATCAGCATCACGTCGCGCGCGCCGCTGGCATCGATCAGCGCGCCCAGATCGTCAGCGAGCGTGTCGAGGCCGTAAGCTTCGATCCCTTCTGGCTTCTCGCTTGCGCCATAACCGCGCATATTGGGCGCCCAGACCCGCCAGCCCCGCTTGGCGAGCAGGGGCATCTGATAACGCCAGCTGAAATTGAGTTCGGGGAAGCCGTGGACGCACAGCGCCAGTCGATCGGTGCTGCCGTCCGCCGCTGCCAATTCGGCAAGCTCGAGATCGACGCCGTTCGCGCGGATCATCCGCACCGTTATGCCGCTGTCGGCGGGTGGGGTCCACGACCAGTTGCTCAAGCCGCAAATGCCTCGGGCGCGAGCGCATAGAGGATCGCTGCGGGCGCCATTGCGGCGGCCTTGAGGCCCATCGCTTCCGGCACGATTTGCGCCACATAAAATTCAGCCACCGCCGCCTTCATCTGCAGAAACGCCGGATCGCCCACCGCCGATTGGGCGACGCGCCCCTGCCGCTCCATCAGCCAGCCGCACACTGCCGTCGAAAGCATCGTCAGGAACGGATAGCTCGCTGCCAGCCGATCATCGACATCGACCGTCAGCAGCCGCCGCGCGACCTCCTCACAGGCGTCGATCAGGCCGCGCAGCCCCGCATCCTGCGCCTCTGCGCGCATATCGGCGATCAGCGCGGCGAGCACGCCGCCATTTTCCATGCTCAGCTTGCGCCCAACCAGATCGGCCGCCTGGATGCCATTGGTGCCCTCATAGATTGGCGTGATCCGGGCATCGCGGAAGAACTGGGCGACGCCGGTTTCCTCGATATAGCCCATCCCGCCATGCACCTGGATCGCCAGGCTGGAGACTTCGCAGCCAATATCGGTGCCATGCGCCTTGGCCAGCGGGGTCAGTAGATCGAGCCGTTGCTGCGCGCCCGCCTCGCCCAAGGTGGCGCGATCGACCTGGCTCGCCGCCAGATAGACGAGCGCGCGCGCGGCCTGGGTCTGCGCCTTCATCCGCATCAGCATGCGGC
>JBBQAG010000060.1:0-15497 GCA_038315875.1 Sphingomonadales bacterium
ATGCGCCTTGATGGCGGCGGCTACCGCCGCGACCATCTCCGCGCGCTGGCCCAACGCGTTGAGGTCAACGACGGCGAAGTTCGCATCATGGGATCGAAGTCCGACCTGTTGCGGACGCTTGCCGCCGCAGGCGGTGCGGGAACGCTGCGGGGCGCCGTGCCCAGCTTTGTTCCGAAGTGGCGGAGCGGGAGGGATTCGAACCCTCGATACGCTTTTGACGTATACTCACTTTCCAGGCGAGCGCCTTCGACCACTCGGCCACCGCTCCGCATGCTTGGGAAGGCCGCGAGCCGTAGCCAAGCCGACGCGCTTTCGCAAGCGGCGCTGTCGTGCCATGATCATCGCCATGATGAACGCCCTTCTGGCAGCGCTGCTGCTGAGCCCCCCACCAGCCCCTGCACCCGGCTCGCTCAAGCCGCTGCAAGCCCCGCAACCCTCCGCTCAGATCCTTACCGATGCGCCCGCTGATGCCTGGGCACGGATCGCCGATGATGACTTGATGGTGATCACTTTTCCAGATGGCCGGCGCGTCGTCATCTGGCTCGCCGCGCGCTTCGCGCCGGTCCATGTCGCCAATATCAAGGCGATCGCCCGCGCCGGCTGGTGGGACGATGCCACTGTCTACCGGGTGCAGGACAATTACGTCACCCAGTGGGGCGATGCGACCGAGAAGAAGCGGCCCGCCGCCGGCATCGATCTGAAGCCGCCAGCGGAATATGACTGGTCGGCGCGGGGCAGCGCGATCATCGCCAATCGCTATGCCGATGCCTATGCGCGGGTGACGGGCTATTCACCCGATGGCTGGCCGCTGGCGGGCGAAGGCAGGCGGCAATGGCTGCCGCATTGCTATGGCATGGTTGGTGTCGCGCGCGATATGGCGCCCGATACGGGGACTGGTGGCGATCTCTACACCGTGATCGGTCATGCACCGCGTCATCTCGATCGGAACATCACGGTGGCGGGGCGGGTGATCGACGGCATGGAATATCTGTCGTCGCTGCCGCGCGGGCACGCCAACGGGCTGGGGGTCTATGAAAAGGAGAGCATGCGGGTGCCGATCGGCAAGGTACGGATGGCCAGCGATCTGCCGCCGGCCGAGCGCCCGCATTTCGAGTATCTCAAGCCTGCAAGTGCACCATTTGCGCATTATATGGAGAGCCGTGCTAATCGCCAGCCGCCGTTTTTCCAAGTGCCGGCAAATGCCGCCGATCTGTGCAACCTGATGCCACCGCTGCGCCGCGTGGAAGGCTGATCGGCTCGACTAGCGGCCCACCCAGTCGGCGACGTCGCTGGCGACCTTGTTTGCAGCGCGGTTGAGTGCTTCTCCCGTCGTTGCTGGTGTCACCAGGCCGACCGGTTCGCGCGCTTCGAACAGGCGTTTTTCGAAAACCTTGTCCACGCCGCGTCGAAGGGTCGCCTCATAGGTGACAACTGCATCGCCGCTAGCGCCGTCGACACCGAAGCTGCGCAGTTCACCGGCGAGCTTTGCACCCGGATCGGCAAAGGCCTGTGCCCCGCCCAGCACCAGGCGCCCCGTCTTGGCGGCAATCGTCTCCGCCATCAGCCGGGCGAACAGCCGGGCAGGCTGCTCTGACCAGAGCGCATCCTTCACATAGGCAATCGATGTCGCGCTCGTCTGCACCGGGATGCGTGCGGTCGCCAGCGATTGCGGCACTGTGGGAATGGTGATCGATATCGTCGGCGCGGTGCCGGAGTTCACCGTCTGGCCGACGGGAACCGACAATGCCGATGACAAGGTCAGCAGCGATGCCGGTGGCTTGGCAGCGAAGCTGATACACGCTGATAGCGGGATCATGGCCAGGACGGCGGGCAGCAGCTTTATCGGGGCACGCATCATCTTCGGCCTCACTTCTTGCCAGGCTTGTAATCGGGGAGCTTGGGCGATCCCAGTAGCGATCCGGCGCCGCCCTGATCGATCTTTTCGGCAACTGACGTCAGCGCAGCCGCCATCGTCCGCAGATCATGGACCAACAGGCCGACCTCCGGGATCGTTTCCTTGGAGAATTTCTGCAAGCCGGGCCGTGCTTCGCCAACGGTCGCGTCGAGCGTCTCAAGCGTATGCTGCGCGGCGTCGACTGCCCTTTGCAGCTTTGCGGCAGTCGGCTTCACATCGTCCCGGATCAGGCCGTTGGCCGAATCCGCCAGCAGGCTGATCTTCTCTGCCGCTTCGCCCGCCTTGCGGATCGTGATCTTGGTTTCGGCGAGCGTTTCCGAGATGTCGGGCGATTTATCCGCCAGCGCTCTGGTCAGTCGGTTGGTGTTTTCCAGAATGCCGGTGATTGAGGCCTGGTTCTTGTCAGACAGCAGATCGGTGAGCCGGCCGCTGAGGTTGGAGAGCCGCTCAAGCAGCTGCGGTGCGGAGCTGAGCAACGCGCCGAGTCCGCCCTGGCGCGTGGGGATCACCGGAACACCGAATGGGCACGTCGATTGCGGATTATCTTTGGGGCAGGCAATCGGCGCAGTGCCTTTTACCGCGCCGTCGAGCTGGATCGTGCTGGTGCCAGTGAAGGTGCTCTGGATCGTGGCGGTAGTGCCTTCGAGCACCGGCGTATCGTCACGAACGCTGATTCGAACGCGGACGAATTGCGGATCGGGCTTCCACAGTGCGATTTCCTTGACCTGGCCAGAATTGACGCCGGAAAATGCGACGCCCGCGCCCTTGTCGAGCCCGCTCACCGATTGCTTGAAGAAGATATCATATTCCTTGTCGGAACCGCCGCTCAGCCGCGCCAGCCAGACGACGAACAGGGCGAGGACCGTTAGCAGGATCAGCACGACCGCGCCGACAAGAACATGGTTGGAGCGCGTTTCCATCAGTCGTCGGTCCCCGATTTTTCCTGCGCCAGATCGTCATGTGCCAGATCGTCATGTGATTCGGCAGCCAGCGCCGCTCGACGTGCGGCGCTCTCCGTCGTTGCGGTTGCCGCCCGGCCGCGCGGGCCATTAAAATATTCCTGAATCCACGGATGGTCCAGCGCGATCAATTCCTTGATCGTGCCAATCGCGATCACCTGCTTGTCAGCAAGCACAGCAACGCGATCACAAATTGCATAAAGCGTGTCGAGATCATGCGTAATCAGAAACACCGTCAGCCCCAGTGTTTTCTGCAACGAGGCGGTCAGTTCGTCAAATGCAGCCGCGCCGATCGGATCGAGCCCGGCGGTTGGTTCGTCGAGAAACAGTAGTTCGGGATCGAGCGCCAGCGCCCGCGCGAGGCCAGCGCGCTTGCGCATCCCGCCGGAAAGCTCGGATGGGAATTTCGGCCCCGCCTCGGCCGGCAGGCCGCTCATCACCACCTTGTAGGCAGCGATCTCGTCAAGCAGGCCCTGGTCGAGCGCACGATAGAATTCGCGCAGCGGCACCTGGACATTTTCCGCAACCGTCAACGTTGAAAACAGCGCCCCGCCTTGGAACAGCACGCCCCAGCGCCGCCTGATCTCGATCGCTTCATCATCTTCATTGTCGATCATGTTTTCGCCGAACACGGTGATCTCGCCCGCATCGGGTGTCTGCAGCCCGATGATAGACCGCATCAGCACCGATTTGCCGGTGCCCGAGCCGCCGACCACGCCGAGGATTTCACCGCGATAGACCTTCAAGTCGAGGTCTTCGTGAACGACCTGCTCGCCAAAGCTGCTGCGCAATCCCTTGACCGTGATGATTTCCTCACGCGCCATCAGATCCAGCCGACCCAGGTGAAGAACACGGCGAAAAAGGCGTCGATCACGATCACCAGGAAGATCGCCTGCACGACTGCAGATGTCGTCCGCTTGCCGACCTGTTCGGCATCCGATTCGACGAGCATGCCCTGGAAACATCCAGCAATTGCGATGATCGCGCCGAATACCGGCGCCTTGACCAAGCCGACATAGAGATCGGTGATCGGCACGACTTCGCGGATACGCTGAATGAAGGTGACGGGTGGGATGTCGAGCGAAATCCAGCACAGCAGCCCACCGCCCATGATCGCGATCACCGACGCATAGAAGCCAAGCAACGGCATCATCAGGATCGAGGCAAGCACGCGCGGCAGCACCAGCGCCTCCATCGGCGACACGCCGATGGTGCGCATCGCATCAATCTCCTCGGTCAACTTCATCGTGCCGATCTGGGCCGCAAAGGACGAGCCCGATCGGCCGGCGACCATGATCGCTGTCATCAGCACGCCGAGCTCGCGCAGCGTGATGCGGCCGACAAGGTTGATCGTCAGCACTTCGGCGCCGAACTGCCGCAGCTGCACGGCACCCTGTTGTGCAATGACGAGCCCGATCAGGAAGCTCATCAGCCCGATGATCCCGAGCGCGGACACACCGACAACTTCGAAGCGCTGCACCGTTGCGTTGAAACGGAAACGGCGCGGATGAACGATGACGTTGAAAAAGGCGATGCAGGTCGCGCCGAAAAAACCGAGCAGGCCGTACAGCGTATTCAGCGAGACGATTGTCGCGTCGCCAATCTCACCAAGCACGCGCACCAGCGGCCCGCTGGTGTCGGGTCGCATCGATACCTGTTGATCGGCCGACGATACCTGATCGAGCAGATGGCGCGCATCGGGGCTTAGCCCGTCGATCGTCGCGTGCTTTTCCTCGGCGAAACGGTGGATCAGCCAGGCGCCGACAGTATCGATGCGTTTGACGTTGGTCAGGTCAAGGCGATCAACCTTGCCGTCAAAGGCGCGCAGTCGTTGCGGGAAATCACCAAGGCTGGACAGCGACAGATTGCCGCTGAAATGCAGCGTGCCGGCATTGCCGACATTTTCATGTGAAAAATCAGCTTGCATGCCCATCGGTCCCCTCTTGGTGCAATCGCGCTGGATCGGCAAGAACATAGCAGCGTAGAAGTGCCATCATGGAGCATTTCGCCATCTATGACATGGACAAGACGATCACCCGGTCACCGACCTGGACGCCGTTTCTCGTCCATACTGCGCGCGCGACTGCACCCTGGCGGCTGGCGATGCTGCCCGCAGCGGGCGCGGCGACGATTGGCTATGCGGCCGGTGTGCTTGACCGCGCTGCCCTGAAAGAGATCACGCAACGATTGATGATCGGCGCCGTCGTGCGGCCCGAGGCGATAGCGACGGCTGTCGCCAGCTTTGCCGCGCAAATTGCGGAGGGTGGCTGTTACGACGAGGCCTACGCGCAGATCGCGGCTGACCGGGCGGCGGGATATCGGCTGGTGATGGCAACGGCGTCGTTTCGCTTTTACGCTCGCGCCATCGCCGAACGGCTGGGATTCGATACGGTCATTGCAACCGAATCCCGATTTGCACCGGACGGCAGTCTGCTGGCCCGGATCGACGGCGAGAATTGCTACGGCGCCGCCAAGTTGCAGCGGATCAAGGCTTGGCTGGGCGGGCAGGGGATTGCGCGCGGTGGCGCCCACATCCGTTTCTATTCTGATCACGTGTCCGATGCGCCCGTGCTTGATTGGGCGGATGAGGCAGTGGCTGTAAACCCGCACGCGCCACTCCGCGATATGGCCGCAGCACGGGGATGGCGCGTGATCGACTGGCGTGGCGCCTAAAGGGCGAGGTCGATCATGTGGAGCATCAGTCCAACGAGCCCGCCGACGATGGTGCCGTTGATGCGGATATATTGCAGGTCGCGCCCGACTGCATTTTCGAGCCGGCGCGTGATCGTGCCGGCATCCCAGCCATGCACGGTCTCTGATACCAGCCGGACGATCGCGTCGCCATAATCGGCGGCGGTCCCCACTGCGGCGCGGCGCACGAAGCGGTTGATCGTTTCGCGCAGCCGCTGTTCCTGCTGCAACGTGGTGCCAAGCTGCTGAAGGATCTCGCCGAGCTTGCCTTGCGTGCTACCCGCCGGATCGCGGGCAATGCGCAACATGCTCTGCCGTGCCGATTCCCATAGCCCGTCCAGCCAGCGCTGCATCGCCGGGTTTTCGATGATCTCCAGCTTCAGTGCCTCCACTCGCAGTCGCATGTGATCATCGAACTGCAGATCGAAGGCCAGCTTCTTCAATCCTTCTTCCGCCTTGGCGCGCAAGGGGTGGCCGGGATCGTCGGCCATATCGGCAAGCATCTGATCGAGCCCATCGATGATCTTGTTGGCGAGGGTTTCGTCAAGGCCGGTCCAGCGCATTACGGAGCCCGCTCGCTCATGCACCATCGCGCGGATCATCGCTTCATTTGCGCTCAGCGTGCGGCCGGCCCAACGGATGATGCCGTTCAGCAGCGGTAGATGACGATCCTTGGCGATCGCGGCATCCAGCGCCTGGCCAAGCAGCGGCGCCACATCAAGCGTGCGCAGCCGCTGGCCAATCGTGGTCTTGACCATACCACCCAGCCGCTTCTGGTCGAAGGACTCAAGCAGATCGGCGGCGAGCCGCGATGCGCCCTTGCGCAGCCTCCCTTCGGTGCCCTGCGGGCTCGCGAGCCAGCGCCCGGCAGACGAGGCGAGGTCAACGCGTCGCATCCGTCGCGCGACCACGCCGGGCACCAGGAAATTATCGCGCAGAAAGGCAGCGAGCGTATCGCCGATGCGGTCCTTGTTGCGCGGGATGATCGCGGTGTGGGGGATGGGGATGCCGAGCGGGTGTCGGAACAACGCGGTGACCGCAAACCAATCGGCCAGCCCGCCCACCATTGCGGCTTCTGCAAAAGCGCGGACGAAGCCCCAGCCGGGGTGGGCGTCGCTCATCGTCCGGGCCGTGAGGTAGATTGCCGCCATCACCACCAGCAACCCGCCGGCGACAACCCGCATCCGGACCAGCGCTGCCGGGGGGGCTTCGCTGTGGCGAGTGGGGCGGGCGAACAGGTTCATTGCCGAAACAATCCCTGAACGCCCGGATAGTTCAAGTGCCTGCGGGCCAGGCCCCGATCCCTCACTCCGCCGGCTGCGGTTCGCCGTCGCCGGGCCGATAGCCGATCGGCCGGGGGCCATTCGGCTTCTGGTCGATCACCGGGACGCCATCGTCGCCAGGACGGTAGGTCAGCAGGCGGCGGCCGAGCCGTGGCCCGATCCATTCTTCGATGCCGACGGCGATGCTGAAGCTTGCCGGCACGATCACCAGCGTCAGGATCGTCGACAGGATCAGGCCGCCTATCACCGTCACGCCCATTGGCGCGCGCCAGCTGCCGTCGCCGGAGAGCGACAGCGCGACGGGAATCATGCCCGCCACCATCGCCACCGTCGTCATCACGATCGGCTGAGCGCGCTTGTGCCCGGCATCGAGGATCGCCGCATTCAACGGGACGCCCTTGGCCATTTCCTCCAGTGCGAAGTCGACGAGCAGGATCGAATTCTTCGCGACGATGCCGAGCAGCATCAGCAAGCCGATGAACACCGGCATCGATACCGCATCGCCGGTCAGGCGGATGGCGAGCGCACTGCCAAGCGGGGCGAGCGCCAGCGATCCCATATTCACCAGCGGTGGCATCACCCGGCGATACAGCAGCACCAATACTGCGAAAACCATCAGGATGCCCGCCACGACGGCAATGGCGAAATTGACCAGCAATTCGCCCTGCCACTTGGCTTCGCCGACCGTCAATTGTCGAATGCCTGATGGCAGGTTCACCAGCGCGGGCAATTTCTGGATCTTGGGCGTTGCGTCACCCGTCACCTTGCCAGACGCGAGATCGGCACCGATCGTGATCCGACGAATCTGGTTGGTGCGCTGGATCAGCGTTGGTCCTGCGCCGAAGCCGATATCGGCCACCAGCTTGAGCGGCACCGACCCTCCGTTCGCGGTTGGCACAGGCAGATTCTCGATCGTCGACAGGTTGCGGCGGGAATCCTCGGCAAGGGCGACGCGGATCGGTATCTGCCTGTCCGACAGCGAGAATTTCGCAACGTTCTGATCGATGTCGCCAAGCGTGGCGATCCGGATCGACTGGCTGAGCGCAGACGTTGTTACGCCCATGTTTGCAGCTAGGTCCATCCGCGGCGTGATCGTGATTTCGGGCCGCTGAAGATCGCCATTGACGCGCGGTGCGCGCAGTTCGGGCAGCTCCGCCATCTCCTTGACGAGCTGGTTGGCGACGGTGTTGAGCGCTGCCGGATCGCTGCCGCCTAACGTGATGGTGATGTCCCGGCCCGAGCTGCCACCGCCATTTTGCGACTGAAAATTGACCCGCGCATCAGCAACCTGCGCAAGCTGCGGTGCAAAGGCGCGTTCGAACTCAACACTGGTGCGTTTGCGTTCGCGATTGAGCGTGATGAACACGCTGGCATTGCCGACGCTGACATTGGTGAACGCGGCGGCAACGTCGGGCGCTGGGCGGATGATCCCGGCAACCTTTTCGGCAACCGCGCGCGTCTGCGCGAGCGTCGTACCCGGTGCCATCTGGATGCGGATGCGACTGAAATCGGTGTTGACCGTTGGCTGGAAGGCGAGCGGCAATGGCTTGATTAGGCCGGGAAATCCAGCGAAACCGACGATCATCATCAGGAAAGACAGGGCGCCAAGGCCCACCGTCTTCCAGCGATTGCTCACCGACCAGCGCAGCGCCTTCATATAGACGTCCATCATCCAGCCTTCGCCGTGCTCGGCCTCGCCCTTGGCCTTCAGGAAATAGGCGGCGATCATCGGCGTGATCAGACGCGCGACGCCAAGGCTGAGGATCACGGCGACGACGACGGTCAGGCCGAAATTCTTGAAGAACTGCCCTGAAATGCCCGGCATCAGACCAACGGGCAGGAAGACCGCGACGATCGACATCGTCGTCGCTAACACGGCAAGGCCGATCTCGTCGGCGGCATCGATTGCTGCCTGATAGGCCGATTTGCCCATCCGCATGTGGCGCACGATGTTCTCGATCTCCACGATCGCATCATCGACCAGCACGCCAGCCACCAGGCTGAGCGCCAACAGGCTGAGGAAGTTCAACGTGAACCCCATCAAATCCATGAAGAAAAACGCCGGGATCGCCGAAAGCGGGATCGCGATCGATGAAATCACCGTCGCCCGCCAATCACGCAGGAACAAGAACACGACGATCACCGCGAGCACCGCGCCTTCGACCATCGCCTCGATCGCCGAGTTGTACTGCTCCTTGGTGTAATCGACGCTTGTAAAAAGCTGCACGAATTTGATTTTCGGATTCTCTTTTTCGATCTGATTCAAGATCTTTACGGTCTGATCATAGACATAGACGTCGGATGCGCCTTTCGAGCGCTCGACGCTGAACGCGAGCACCTGGCGCCCGTTCATCAGCGCCAGCGAGCGCTGTTCGGCGTAGAGATCCTTCACGTCGGCGATGTCGCCAAGCTTGATCGTCCGCCCGCCGCCGATCGCGATCTGTGTTTCTGAAAGCGCGCGTGCAGTCGCTGCGTTGCCGATCACGCGCACCGATTGCTCCGAACCAGCGATTTCGGCCCGGCCGCCGGCGGCGTTGACATTGGTCTGGCGCAGCTGCTGGTTCACCTGCACCGCCGTCAATCCATAGGCTTGCAGCTTGATCGGATCGAGGATCACGCGGATTTCGCGATTGACGCCGCCATTGCGGCTGACCTTGGCCATGCCGGGAATGGCAAGTAGGCGTTTCGATACCGTATCATCGACATACCAGCTCAGTCCTTCGAGCGTCATGTCGGTCGTCGATGCCGAGAAATAGGCGATCTCGCCGCCCGAGATATCCACCCGGTTGACTTGCGGCTCGAGGATTCCTTCAGGCAGGTCACCGCGGATTTGGGCGACGGCGTTGCGGACATCGTTGACGGCGCGGTCGATTGGCGTGCCGATGGCGAATTGGACGAAGGTATTGCTGCTGCCTTCGCTGACGCTTGAATTGATCTCGTCGACACCAGCGATGCCGCGCACCGCCGCCTCGACCCGCTGCGTTACCTGCTTTTCGAGCTCGGTCGGCGCGGCGCCTGGCTGCGCCACCTGGATTTGCGCCGCAGGAAAATCGATGTCGGGCGAATCGTTGACCCGCATCGTCATGAAGCTGAGGATGCCTGCCAGCGTCAGCGCAATGAACAGAACGATTGGCGGCACCGGATTGCGGATCGCCCATGCGGAGATGTTGCGAAAGCCCATGTGCGTTCAGCCCTTTGTCTTTTCGGTGACTGGCGCCACCTTCTGGCCTGGGTTCAGAAAAGCGCCGGCCGCCACGACGACGCGTTCGGTGCCCGTGAGGCCTTCGACGATCGCCACGCCGGCATCGGAAACCTGCCCCACCTTGATCGGCCTGCGGACGACCTCGTTCTTGGCGTCGACGATGTAGACGTAATTGCCCTTGGCGTCGCTCTGTACAGCAGATTCAGGCAGCAGCGGCACTTCCGAATTGCCTCTGACAATCGTTGCCGCGGCAAAGCCGCCCGGTCGCAGCGCTGGATTATAGCCAAGCGCAATCCGCGCGACGCCTTGGCGGGTCTGTGGATCGATGATCGGGGAAACTTGCCAGACACGACCCGTGAACTGATCGCTGCTGCCGACCGGCGTCACCGTTGCCGGGACGCCAACTTTCACAGACGTCATATCGGCATCGCTCAGCGTCGCGCGCAGCTCGAGCTCGCCGCCCTTGGCGAGGCGGAACAAGGTACCGGAGCCCGAGCTGACGACCTGGCCGGGCTCGACATTGCGGGTCAGAACCAAACCAGCGGCCGGTGCACGGATATCCAGTCGACCAGTGCGTGCGCGGGTTTCGGCGAGCTGCGCCTCGGCCACGCGGACGCGGGCATTGGCAGCATCACGGGTCGCTGCCTTGCGATCGATATCCGCCTTCGAGATGAAGCCGCGATCGACAAGCTGGCTCGCGCGGTCCAGCTCGGCCTGGGCGAGACGTGCATCGGAACGCGTCACGTTGATCTGCGCGGCGAGCGATGCGCCGGTCTGGACCTGCACTGATCGATCGATCGTCGCCAATACCTGGCCTGCGCGCACCCAGTCGCCAGGCTGGACGAGCACGCGCGTAACGCTGCCGCCTTCGCCGGCGACGCCTACGGGCATGTCGATCCTGGCGGCAATGGATCCAGTCGCCGATAGCACGCGATCGACCAGTTGGCGGCCTGGCTTGATGACCGTAACGGTTGGCACCTGAGACTTGCTGGTTTCAGCGGGCGCCGCCTTCTTGCTGCCGAACTCGACGTAGGCAATCCCGATCGACAGCAGAAGCGCGACCAAGCCGACGATCCACCAGAGCCGCCGCCGCGATGGCGCCGGGCCCTCGCCAGACAGCATACGCCCATTATTTCCAATCGTGCCGGCTTCGTAGTTCATCTGCATCACTCTTGTACCGGCTTGCGCCGCCCCGTATTTCACGGCTGTATTATATGAATAGGTCACCGACCTCAAGCGGTCGTTTCAAGCCCGGCGCGCATGCCTCGTTTCGGGCGCATCTGCAAGGGTAGGAAGGTGCGCCGGCGCATCAACCGGTACGGCATTCCGCTAGAAACAGGTTGCATCTGCCCTGCGCGCGGGCGATTTTGATTGCCGGGCGCTTGGAGGCCCCCACCAAGGGATAGAAAACATGCTTTTGCAGAACAGCTTTCTCGGATGGATATTGATCGGCCTCGTGGCTGGCGTGCTCGGCAAAATCATCATGCCCGGCAAGGATCCTGGCGGTTTCATCGTCACGATTCTGATCGGCATTGCCGGTGCGTTGCTCGCGGGTTTCGTCGCACAATCAATGGGGTGGCGGATCGAAAATGGCTGGCAAAGTTATGCCGCAGCAACCGGCGGCGCGGTGGTGCTGCTGGCGCTCTACCGCCTCGTCATCACCCGCCGGGTGCGATGAGATTGGCCTGGATCGGAAAAGTCTTTGGTTACGGTCGGCGCAATAATCGCCGACCCGGATGATTGCGACTCGGAAGATGACGGCGCAGTGCCGCCCGCTTGCCGAATGAAAAAGCGCCGCCCGACGTGATGCCGGGCGGCGCATTTTCTTAGGATAAAATTGGCCGTCGCTTGTGCACTAAAATCAGCGCACCGTACCCCGGCGGATAAGGTTGACGATCGCCAACAAAATGATGGCGCCAATCAATGAATACAGGAATGTCGTCACTGTGATGACATCGTTGATGCCGCCACCGAACAGATAGGAGGCGATAAAGGCGCCGACGATGCCGACGACAATGTTGAGCACAAGGCCTTGTTGTCCATCGGTACGCATGACGATGCTAGCCAGCCAGCCGCATACGCCACCAACAATAAGCCAAATGATAATTCCGACCATAAATCCCTCCGTTAGGCCCGATCAACCGGGCGACACGCTAAAGACTCACAGACGGCTGGGTTGTTCCGGGTGCGATCACAACATCCACTGGGTTTGAAAAAAGAACGGTTCGGCTGGCCGCTTCAATATTTCTGCTGGCGCTCGTAGAGCGAGCGGTAATGCTGGATACGGGTCACGCGCAGCCCCGGCATGCCCGAACGATCGATCGCGCGCTGCCAGCTGGCGAATTCTTCCATCGTCAGATCATAGCGGGTGCAAACCTCGTCGACCGTCAGCAGTCCGCCATTCACAGCGGCCACGACTTCGGCCTTGCGCCGAACAACCCAGCGGGTTGTGCCGGGCGGGGGCAAGGTATCCAACGTCAGCGGCTCGCCGAGCGGACCGATCACCTTTGCGGGGCGGATTTTCTGGTTTTCGATCATTCCTACCTCGATCGGGGCGGGGGCCCCCCTTAACTTCAATAACGACCGTTACCAGCCGGACTTGAACATCACCTAAAACGGCGGGGTAAACGCCGCGTTCATTCCTCTTTCCAGCGTGCGATCAAATGAGCCATCGGCAAGCTGAAGGCACCATGGGGTGGCGCCAACAGCGCATCGGCTACCGGGAGCTTGCGCCGCCGTTCCTCGATCAATGCTGTCGGGCTCATCGCCTGCCGGGCTGCAATGCCGACAAACAGCACTGCGAGCACCGGCGGCATCGCAAATCCGGTTTTATCTTGCTCAAAACGGTGAAAACTCAAATCCACAAACGCGTGCCTTTACCGACGACTCTGGTCCATCGTCATTTAGCGCGTGGTTCTGAAGGTCAGGTAAAGCCCGCCGAAGGCATTGGTTAAGGCCAACGGCTTTTTGCATCGCGGCGCAACAATCCCTATCTCCTGCCCGATGCAGGACGGAGATTTTCAGCTGGGGCCAAACCCTGCCGCAAAGCGGATCGTCGTCGCGATGTCCGGCGGGGTCGACAGTTCGGTGGTGGCAGCTCTCGCTGCCCGCACGGGCGCCGAGGTGATCGGCGTGACGTTGCAGCTCTATGATCACGGCGAGGCTGTGGGCCGCGCGGGCAGCTGCTGTGCCGGCCGTGACATTCGCGATGCGCGCGCGGTGTGCGATCGGCTGGGGATTGCGCATTATGTGTTCGATCACGAAAGCGCGTTCCGCGAGACGGTGATCGACGATTTTGCCGACGAATATCTGGCGGGCCGCACGCCGATCCCTTGCATCAAGTGCAATATGGGGCCGAAATTCACCGATCTGTTCAAGCTGGCGCGCGATCTCGGCGCCGATTGCCTCGCAACCGGCCATTATGTCCGCCGCGTCGAAGGGGCGGGTGGGCCAGAACTGCACCGTGCCGTCGATCCGGCGCGTGACCAAAGCTATTTCCTGTTCGCGACAACGGCAATGCAGCTCGATTATCTCCGCTTTCCGCTTGGCGGCATGCCCAAGGCGCGCGTGCGCGAAATCGCTGCCGAGATCGGGCTTGGCGTGGCGACGAAGCCCGACAGCCAGGATATCTGCTTCGTGCCCGACGGCGATTATGCGCGACTAGTGAAGAAACTGCGCCCCGAAGCCGATACTTCGGGCAGCATCGTCGATGAAGCAGGCAAGGTGCTCGGTCAGCACAAGGGGCTGATCTACTTCACAGTAGGACAACGTCGTGGTCTTGAGATTGGCGGAACAGCAGAGCCGCTTTATGTCGTTCGCCTCGAACCCGCGACCAGTCGGGTCGTGGTCGGCCCCCGGCGGGCGCTCGCCGTCGGCGCGGCGCGACTAAGCGACATCAACTGGATCGGCGGCGATCACACGGGGCCTCTGACCGCCAAGGTGCGTTCGCTGGCCAAGCCTGCGCCGGCTATGCTGCAGGGCGATCGGGTGACCTTCGACTTGCCCGAATATGGCGTCGCGCCGGGTCAGGCGACGGTGCTCTATGCTGGCGACAGGGTGCTCGGCGGTGGCTGGATTGCCGAGACCGAGCGCGTGCTCGTTCCCGCCTAGCGTTTCAGCGGTGCGGGCTGGCAGCCAAGCAGTGGATCGAACGTGACCGATCGGCTGGCGATCAGCGGGACCGAGGCAGTTACCGTCTTGGTGGCAGGATCGTCAGCTAGCCGAATCTGCTCCATGCCGGGCTCGAAATCCTTGTAACAGCTCTTCAGGTCTCGATTGCCGATATAGCGACAGGCGCAGGCGACGCGCGCACCATAGCCGACACCGAGCTCCAGCTGCGGCGTCAGCGCGCGGATATAAAGCCAAGCCGCGATCGCCAGCGCAGCGATCACGATGAGGCCGATCGGCAGGATCAGGCGTCTTGCGTTCATCGCCAGCGACACTAGGCTGGCCGCATGCAAATAAAAAGCCTGCTGGCGATCGGAATTACCGCGCTGACGCTAAGCGTCGGCTCGGCGGCGCAACAGCCCGGTGGCACTGGCCCGCTGGCGCCGCTTTTTTCGGCTGACCAGGGCGACACCAGGGCCGCGATCCTGATCGAGGATGGCCACGTCGCCGCGAAGCGTTATGCGCCGGGCTATTCGGATTCGAACCGCCTGATCAGCTGGTCGATGGCCAAGACGATGACCGCGATGCTGATTGGCGAGATGGTCGCCGACGGCAAGCTGGTGCTCGACGCGCCCGCGCCGATCGCCGAATGGCATGGGCGTGGCGATCCCCGTGCGGCGATCACGCTACGGCAGTTGCTCAACATGGCGTCGGGGCTCGAACACACCGAGGTTGGCAAGCTCGTCGAGCAATCGGATACCAATCAGGTGCTGTTCGTCGGCGGCACCGGCGATATGGCCGCGCGCTCGATCCGCCAGCCGCTCGAGGCGCAACCGGGTGCAAAATTCGAATATAGCTCGCTGACGACGATCATCCTTGCAGAGATCATCACCCGCCAGCTGACCGATAGCCGCGATCCGCGCGTCCGCGCCAAGGCGTATCGCGATTTCGAATATGCCCGGCTGTTCACGCCCGCTGGCGTCACCACCGCCTTTCCCGAATTCGACGGGGCTGGATCGCAGATCGGTGGATCGCTGATTCACATGTCGCTGCCCGATTTCGCACGGATGGGGCAATTGCTGCTGGATGGTAAAGGGGCGGATGGATCGCAGGTGATCGATCCCGGCTGGCTTGCCTTCATGAAGACGCCAAGCCCACACAATCCCGAATATGGCGGGCAAACCTGGCTCGATAACTTTGGCGACAGTGCCGGCCCGTCGACGGCGGCGATGGACGGCCATCTCGGCCAATATGTCGTGACCTTTGCGGGCACCGGGACTGACGGCAAGCCGCATCAATTCCTTCTCGTCCGGCTGGGGAATTCACGAGAGGACCGGCTT
>JBBQAG010000136.1:0-4835 GCA_038315875.1 Sphingomonadales bacterium
CAAAGGCCTAAGTCGTGAAAAAAGATACCCATCCCCAGTACCATTTCATCACCGTGCAGATGACGGACGGTTCCAAATACCAGACGCGTTCGACCTGGGGCAAGGAAGGCGATCTGATGACGCTGGAAATCGATCCGTTGGCGCATCCGGCCTGGACAGGCGGCAATTCGCGGATGCTCGACGCTGGCGGCCAGGTGGCCCGCTTCAACAAGCGTTTCGGCGGGATTTCGCTGGCAAAGAAATAGGCGGCGAATGGGCGATGCGGCGCGTCGTTAACGACGCGTTAGCCTTGGCCGAATAGGCTTTGCTCACCAACGCGTGAGGATCGCCGATGTTTGCTGCCGAATACGAACCCGCTGAGCAGAACGGTCGCCGGCGCTCGCCGCGTGCGCCGGTTTCGCTTGACGCCCGGATAGGGCGGGGCGGGTTCGATCGGACATTGTGTCGCGTCGTCGATCTTTCAGTATACGGTGCGCGCCTGCAGACCTATTCGATGCTGCGTGTCGGGTTGGTGATCTGGCTTACCCTGCCACAGATTGGCCAGGTGGCGGCGACCATCATGTGGTCCGATGATTTCACTGCTGGTTGCCAGTTCCTCAGTCCGCTTGATGAAGCGGCCTACACAGCGCTGATTGAGCTCGATCGTCAGGCCCATCCGACAAAATAGCGTTGTCTGACAGCAAGCGAGGCGTCCGGTCGCCTGCCGATGACGATCAAAATCGTGCCGAAAAACCCAAAAAAGGGGCGATTTGATCGGCACTGCCGGCAACGCCGATGCCAATGCCGGTGTCGAGCTGCAAATCGTCTGCGATCAGCCACGTGATGCCGGTATTGAGGCTCAGCGATGGCGATTCGCCACCGCCAACTTCGGCAGCAACTTCATAAAAGCCCCCAATTCGGTCAGCCCAAGCGACCGCCAAAGAAGCAGTGAGCGGCACCGAAATTCGATAGGGTGCCGTTTCCTCGCTTCTCCGCAGGTTCAGCCCGGCGTTAAGGCCCAGTCCAAGGCGATCTGAGATCTCGATTGAAAGCGGCACGAGGACGCCATATTCAACGTCGACAGGACCGAAGCCATTGTCGCTGTCGGTCGCAACGCTCAGAAACGGCAACAGCGCCAATGCGGTTTTGCCGCCGTCATTTCCCCAGAAATTGACCTTGGCGCGTAGATCGACTGCGCCAATGCCGCCGCGCGCGGGCCCCCGGGCGGACGCTAAGCTTCCGCCATATGGATGCAGAACGAAATCGAACTCGATCGCTTCGCTCAATCCAATCCGTAGATTGGTAGTGGCGATCTCAAATCGGTCGTTCTGGACGCCGGCGGCGTCACGCGCGCTCCTGGTGTAGCCGAAAAGCGTGGTCTCGATCTGAACATGGCCGGCATTGATCGTGAACGGGCTTTCAGTGGTGTCGGGACGGTCGGTCGTCAACGCGCGCAGGCTGGAAGGTGCCGCTGCGCGCTGCACCTCTTGTGCGAAAATGGGGGCGGCACCCAGCGAGAGTGCCGCCCCGACGATGGCTCGGGCAAGTCTGGGGGTGACAGCCACCGTCTTCTCGTCTGTCGCCGGATCAGTTGATCCGGTAGACGACAGGACAGTTGACGACGAAACCGACCGCGCGGAACGCCCCGCCATCAAGGCTTTTAAGGAAGCCGCGGGTGTCCATCTCCGCGGCCTGCAGCGCGCTGGTGATGCGGAAGCGATAGCCCTTCCTGATCGCCTCGTCGGTCCACACCGCCGGGAACAGCCGCCAGTAAGGCGAGTAGTCCAAGTTGATGGTCGGAATGCCGCCGAGGACGTTGAGCGGCCCGCGGCCATCAGTGAGCGCGCTCACCAGGCCCTGGCGATGCGGGTTGTCGAGCCCGGTGGGGCCGTTGACCACAACGACGATGCGTTCGGCCGATTCGCCAGGCGAGGCATCCTCAAGTGCAAACGGCAGGTCTTTCAGCGCTGGCGAGTAAGTGGCATTTTCGAGCGCAGCGACGAGCGGATCATTGGCCTCGGTCGACAGATACATGATCGGTTTGTCGAAGGTATAGCCAAGCGTGAGCGACAGCGTGACCGTTTCATCGCGCGGGCAGATCGCGACAACCTTGTCATGGACCTTGCTCTTGTCGACATTGCCGCTGCACATCGCATTCAGATCGGCCTCGCTCGCCATCGAGACGACCGGGGCATTCATGATCACACCCTTGCCGGCAGTGTCGATGTACACCGTCGGCGTATAGGCCGCGTCGCCCACCGCGCCCGGCTGGAAACTCTTGGGCGGGAAGGGCGCGTTGGCAGGCCCCGGAACGACGGACAGTGCTGGCTTGAAATCGACTGAACCGCCGCTGAAATTGAACACGCCTTCCTTGTCGATTTTCGCGTGCCGCGTGACACCGCCAATCAACGCATAGGCCAGTTTCGGCGCATAGTTCACGCCGTGCAGGTTCGACAGATTTTCATCGGTCGTATCGGTGATGATGAACCAGACGGGCGTTCCATTCGGATTACGTCCTCGGCGCAGCGGCAGCGTGGCGGTGCCCTTTTCCAGATCGATATGGGCCGATTTCATCAACACCACGGGACCGAGGAATTCGGGCTTGATCTCCGATGGCGAAGGTTGCGCCGTGATCGTGCGCTGATCGGGATAGATCGAGGCAGGCGCCTGGCGAATTTCGGACAGCGGACGGCCCTCCTTGCCGCGCACCACCACCTCTGCGCCGGCGGGTAGCGCTGCGAATGCCGTTAAGCCGGCCAGCGCGACCGCAGCCAGCAGGCGACTCTGACGATGTTGTACGGACATGTATGTCTCCCTAGATTTGGGCACGGGCATGAATGGCTCGAAACCGGTGGCCCAGCTCTCATTCTCGTTCGGCCTGGAAGCTGTGGCTTTCGCAAAGCCGGTGTTTTTGCATATCATTGCCGCAAAGCGCGCAGGGCGCGCGGCTGGCGCGCTTTTTGGCGTTATCGATGCTCGCAATCGTTGAGCAACTGTCGCACTATTGGCGCATCGCACGTGAAAAATGGGCTCGATCGATGATCCACAGCGAACAGACCATGCCCTGGGCTAGACTGGCGTCCCCGTTTGCGCAGGAGCGCCCCGGGTCGCCTGCCTTATCTCCCCCGCTGACGCTGGTAACCTTGACCGTCTGCGATGGAGTGACGCGGGACGAGATCGAGTTTTATGGCGATGCCGAAATGACGGCGATCAAGCGGTGGGCGCATCATGGCTCGTTCATTCTTGCCTTGACGGCGGTTGGTCGAGGCGAGTTGACCCTGTTGTGCCCCGCCAATGCCCGATCCACGCTGAGCGCCGTTAAACAGTTGCCGATGGTTTCTGCGGGCATTGCCGATTATGATATTCGCGGCGTTCAGCCGATAATCGTGCGCGCGATGTCGGTATCCGACGAACGCTCGTAACGCGCTTTTTTCGAGTTTTAGCTGAGCGTTTCGCCAACCCAGTGCGCTGCCGCGCATCCATTTATCGTATTTTTTGCTTTTTGGTGCATTCATCGGTCTCGATCATAGTCGGACCGATGACAGCACTGATGCCGGCGATTGCCGAATGTTGCGGCTTTCTATGAACTCGGGGCCGATGCTGCGTTCACCGACATTGAGATGCATCATCCTGGAAGCTATTATCGAAGCAGAACAACCCCAATGTTATCTCATCGTCTTGGGTGTGATTGCCAGCGGGTGTTTTCACCGAGTGGCCAAAAGGGTTGATATGCTGAACCAGCGGGTCGACGAGATGCGACCATTTCATGCGCGCACCGGCGCTCCATTTTATGATGAGATCAGCTTTTCCGCGAAGCCCAATGCCGCGGTCGTCGGGCGACAGGGGGGCAGGGTCGACATCGTTCGGCACTCGGGATTGGCGTCCAACGACCGGGTCTCCAGCGCCAGCGATAATCGCAATGGCGATCTTATCGTGCTCAATCTATCGAGCGGCGGTGACTATGAGCGGCGTGGCGACGGACGCCTGATCCGGCGTCCACTTCGGCGCGGGGATATCAGTTTCCTGCCATGCGGTTTGACAACCGAGCTGACCTATCCCGCGTCCAACAGCGCGCTACTCGTCTCCTTTCCAGGAGAGATTTTGCGCCAGGCTGCGCTGCCCGGCGACACGCCACCATTGTCCCCCCGCTATTCGGAATCGAACCGTCGCTTGGCGCAGTTGATCATGCTCGCCGAATCAGAGCTACGCAGCCCAGGATTTGCGGCGGAAATGTTGATCGAGGGCGTGATCCAGGCGATCGCGGCCCTGCTGAGCCGTCAAAATGGCGAACCAATCGATCGAGATGCCGCGCGCATTCACATTTCGCCCGCCCGGCTGGCGCGGGTAATCGACTATGTCGATGCCAATCTTCACCGCGAAGTGGCGCTGAAGGACTTGGCCGAAGTCGCGCAATTCTCGCCCTTTCATTTCTCGCGCATCTTCAAGCGGGCGACGGGTGAATCGCCTTATCAGTTTGTCAGTGCCCGCCGGTTGCAGCGTGCAATGCAATTACTTGAAGACGGATCGCTGCCGCTGGCGGAGCTGGCGTTGTGCTGTGGCTTTTCAAGTCAGGCGCATTTCACGACGGCGTTCAGCAAGGCAAAGGGCGTGTCACCGGGCAGGTATCGCCGCGGTCTCGGCATTGCCAACGACTAAGCAAGATCACGCTATTTTGGCTGCCTGCTGAAATACCAGCAGTTTTGAACACCCTAGGCATCTCTTCTCGTTGGAGAGGAGCAGTTTGATGGTGAAGGTTAATTTGCGCGTACTTGGTCTTGTCGGGTGTCTAGCGATATCGACTTGGTCATCAAATGCGTTCGCGGCGCAGGCTTCCCCGTCGACCCCGGCGGCTGTCG
>JBBQAG010000046.1:0-19058 GCA_038315875.1 Sphingomonadales bacterium
CCCGCTTCGTCTCCGAAGAACGCCGCGAGCCGCCCGATATCGATGTCGATTTCGAGCATGAACGGCGAGAGGAGGTGATGCAGTATATCTATCGACGTTATGGCCGCGAGCGCGCTGGCATCGCCGCCACCGTCATCCATGACCGCCCGCGCAGCGCAGTGCGTGAAGTCGGCAAGGTGCTCGGCTTTACCGATGATGTCACCAACCGGATCAGCTCGACGGTGTGGGGCAGCTATGCCAGCGCGATGGAAGAAAAGCGCTTTGCCGAGACGGGCTACAGCCTCGATGACCCGGCAATGGCGCGGCTGAAGATGCTGGTCGATCAATTGCTCCATTTCCCCCGCCATTTGTCGCAGCATGTCGGCGGCTTTGTTCTCACTGAAGGACGGCTCGACGAGCTGGTGCCAATCCACAATGCGGCGATGGCAGATCGTACCTTCATCGAATGGGACAAGGACGATATCGACGCGCTTGGCCTGATGAAGGTCGATATCCTCGCGCTCGGGATGCTCACCTGCATCCGCAAGAGCTTCGATCTGATGCGCGCGCACGGTCTCGGCGATCACGCACTCGATACCATCCCGGCGGACGATCCGCCCGTCTATGACATGCTCTGCAAGGGTGACAGCATCGGCGTGTTTCAGGTGGAAAGCCGCGCGCAGATCAACATGCTGCCCCGTCTTCGCCCGCGCGAATTTTACGATCTGGTGATCCAGGTGGCGATCGTGCGGCCCGGGCCGATCCAAGGGGATATGGTCCACCCCTATCTCAGAAGGCGGCAGGGGCGCGAAAAGGTCGAATTTCCCTCGCCAGCACCGCCCAATGATCCCGATGAACTGCGTCAGGTGCTCGGCAAAACGCTTGGCGTGCCGCTGTTCCAGGAACAGGCGATGAAGCTCGCTATCGTCGCGGCAAATTTCTCGGCGGTCGATGCCAACCGGCTGCGCCGGGCGATGGCGACCTTTAAGAATGTCGGCAAGATGGAGAATTTCCAGGCCAAGATGATCGAGGGGATGGCGGCGCGGGGGTATGAGCGCGATTTTGCGGAGCGCTGTTTCAAACAGATCGAAGGGTTTGGCAGCTACGGATTTCCCGAAAGCCATGCGCTTTCCTTTGCGCGGCTGGTCTATGTGTCGTCATGGATCAAATGCCATCATCCAGCGGCGTTTGCTGCCGCCCTGCTCAATTCGCAGCCAATGGGGTTTTACGCGCCGGCGCAGATCGTCCGCGATGCGCGCGAACACGGTGTAGACGTGCGGCCAATCGATGTGAACGACAGCGATTGGGATAATAGCCTTGAAAGCACTGATATATCGCAGCCGTCACCCCGGACTTGTTCCGGGGTCCACTGCTCCTCAAGCAATCAGGCCAGCGCTTTTGCGACACAGTGGGCCCCGGAACAAGTCCGGGGTGACGGGAAGGGGGGGCGGCACCCCCACGCAGTACGGCTCGGTTTTCGTCAGATCACCGGCTTTCGTGCGGAATGGGCGACGGCGATCACCGACGCGCGCGCTGCCGGACCCTTCGCCTCGATCGAGGAGCTGGGCCATCGCGCCGGCCTTCCTCAGCGAGCGATGCGGTTGCTGGCCGATGGCGATGCGTTTCGCTCGATCGCGCTCGATCGGCGTGCCGCGTTATGGGAGGTGCGGCGGATGCCAAGCGGCGAATTGCCGCTGTTCGCCGCCGCCAACGCCCGGGAGCTGGCGGCGGAGCCCGATGTCGCGTTGCCGGCAATGTCGTCGGCCGAGCATGTCGTTGCCGATTATCAGATGACGCGGCTGTCGCTCAAGGAGCACCCAATGCGTTTCCTGCGCGATACGCTAAGTGCCGAAGGGGTGCTGAGTTGCGCTGCAACGGTAGCGGCCAAGAATGATGCGCGCGTGCGCACTGCAGGCATTGTTCTCGTCCGCCAGCGACCGGGCAAGGGCAATGCGATCTTCATCACGATCGAGGATGAGACGGGGGTTACCAATGTCGTGTTATGGGCGCGGCAATTCGAGATCTATCGGCGGCAGGTGATGGCATAGCGGCTGATGCTGATCGAGGGGCAGGTGCAGCGCAGCCTCGAAGGCGTCACGCATCTGATGGCAAGCCGAGTGATCGATCGCACCGAATTGCTCGATACCCTGTCCGATCGCGGCGAGACACCGACCGAGCGATCGCGCGCCGACGAGTTCGATCATCCCCAGCACCCGCGCGACGCCGCGCCGCGTGGCAGCCATCGTGGCGGCCACCCGCGCAACGTTCGGATCATCCCCAAGTCGCGCGATTTTCATTGATGGCGTGAGGCAGCGCCCCAGCAGATCACTTCGCGATTGGAGCCGGCCCCTTCGCCGCGCCTTCGACCAGCGCATCACCCCCGAGCGTACGATAGAGCGTCACCCGGTTTGCAGCAGCCGTCAGCTGCGTCTGCACCAGCGAGCGCTGCGCCTGATAGAGTGAGCGCTGGGCATCGAGATTGGCCAAGAAGCTGTCGATCCCGCCGCGATAGCGCGCGTCCGTCAGCCGATAAGTGTCGTTCGCCGCGCGGGCCAGCGTTTGCTGCGCGCTCAACTGATCGGCAATCGTGCCGTGGCGCGCCAGCGCGTCGGCCACTTCGCGAAATGCGGTCTGGATCGCCTTTTCATAGGTCGCGACCGCGACATCGAACTGGGCGCGCGCTTGCTGGACGCCCGCCGTCGCGCGCCCGCCGGCGAAGAGCGGATAGCTGATCCCCGGCGTGCCTGTGTAGTTGAAGGCGCGGGTGGTGAAGAGCTGCGACAGCCCGTTGCTTGCCAGCCCGGCAAGCAGCGTGAGCGACAGGCGCGGAAACAAAGCCGCGCGCGCCGCGCCGATTTCCGCATTGGCCGCGCGCAATAGATATTCTGCCTGCACCACATCGGGGCGGCGCAGCAGGATGCTGGTGTCGATCGCGCTCGGCAGATCGGCGATCGTCGTGCCGGCTTCGTCGATCGCGGTCGGCAACAGGCTTGCATCGACCGGCGCACCGACGAGCAGTTCGAGTGCGTTGGCATCCTGCGCCACTGCCGTGCGCTGCTGTGCCAGATCGGACAGCGCGGTTGCCTGGACGGTTTCGGCCTGCGCCAGATCGGTCCGCGGGGCGATGCCGCCGTTGAGCCGCGCCGTCGTGAGCCTGACGCTCGATTGCGCGCTTTGCGCGGTCTGCTCGGCGATCGCGATCAGGCTCTTGTCGGCGGCATATTGCAGCCAGGCGGTCGCGATATCGCCGATCAGCGCGAGCCGGGTCGCGCGTGCGCCGACGTCGCTGGCGAAATACCGCGCTTGCTCGGCACTGCTCAGCGCCGCCAGCCTGCCGAAGATGTCGATTTCGAACTGGGTAATGCCAAGGCCGACGCTGTAATTGGTGCGCTGGCCGCCAGTGACTGGCGCCCCGCCATTATTGGTCCGGCCCGTCCCTGAGTCAGCGACGCTGACGGTGTTGTTGCTGGTGATCAGCGGCAGCTGCTCGGCGCGCTGGATGCGATATTGCGCCCGCGAGGAGGCAATGTTGGCAGCGGCAATCCGCAAATCGCGGTTGTTGACCAGCGCCTGCTCGATGATCCGCTGCAGGCGCGGATCGCGGAAAATGTCGCTGTAGCTGACCGTCGGCAGCGCTGCATCGCCCGGCTCGCCATAGGCGCCCCCGGTCGGGAAGCTGGCAGGCACGGGCGCTGCGGGCCGCACATAAGTCGGCACCATCGAGCATGCGCCCAGCGGGAGCATTAGCAGGGCGCTGAGGCGGCGGCGGTTCACGCGATTGTCCCAGGCTGCGGCGTCTTGGGCTCATGGTGCAGCCGCTTCATCGTGTCGCGCGTCGTCCGACGAACAATCACGAAGAACAGCGGGATGTAGAAGATCGCCAACACCGTCGCGGTGAGCATGCCGCCGATCACCGAAGTGCCGATCGCGATGCGGCTGTTGGCGCCCGCGCCCGTCGAGATAGCAAGCGGGAGAACGCCGAAGATGAAGGCAAGGCTGGTCATCAGGATCGGGCGGAGCCGCAATCGGGCGGCTTCGAGCGCGGCTTCGATCACGCGTTTGCCCTTCTTTTCGGCTTGTTCGGCAAATTCGATCATCAGGATCGCGTTCTTCGCCGCCAGCCCCATCGTCGTCAGCAGCCCGATCTGGAGATAAACATCATTCTCCAGCCCCCGCAGCGTTACGGCAAAGATCGCGCCGACCAATCCAAGCGGGATTACGAGCAACACCGCGACGGGGATCGTCCAGCTTTCATACAGCGCCGCCAGGCATAGGAACACGACCACCAGCGACAGGCCGTAGAGCAACGGCGCCTGCCCGGAAGACAGTCGCTCCTGATAGGAGAGCCCGGACCAGGCCACGCTCGTTCCCGGATATTTGGCGGCAAGCTCCTGCATCCGGTCCATCGCCTGGCCCGAGCTTTGTCCCGGTGACGCCTGCCCGTTGAATTCATAGGAGGGCACGCCCTGGAAACGCGCAAGCGTGGGCGGCGCGGCCGACCAACTGGTATGCGCGAACGAGGAAAACGGTGTCATCGTGCCGTCTGCGGTGCGGACATGCCATTGCGACAAATCCTCTGGTGCCGCGCGGAACGGCGCGTCACCTTGGACGTAGACGCGCTTCACCCGTCCGCGATCGTTGAAATCGTTGACATATCGCCCCCCCCATGCCGTCGCCAGCGTGGTATTGACGTCGTTCTGGCTGAGACCCAGCACCTGCAATTTCTGCTGATCGAGATCGACGTTGAGCGTCGGCTGATCCTCCAGGTCGGTCAGCCGAACCTGCGCCAAGCCAGGGTCATCCTGCGCCTCAGCGAACAGATCGTCGCGCGCTTTCTTGAACGCCTCGCGTGAAAGCCCACCACTGTTGAGGAGTTCGAGCGTGAAGCCGGTCGACTGGCCGAGGCCGCGGATGGCACCCGGCACCAACACGTTGACGCGGGCATCGCGGAAACCGGCAAATGCCTTGGCAGCGCGCTCGGTGATGCCGTCTGCGGTGTTGGCCTTCCCCTTGCGATCGGCCCAATCCTTCAGCGCGATGAAACCGCGCCCTTCATTCTGCCCGGCCGCACCGCCCCCGCCCCCGCCGCTGACCGTCAGCATCGAGCTTACATTGGCCTTTTCGTCGTTCAGGAAATACCGCTCGATTGCCTTCTGGACGGCTACTGTGCGGGGCTGCGTGGCCCCTGGCGGCAGGGTGAACTGCACCCGCGCCCCGCCCTGATCCTCGGTGGGCAAGAAACCTGTCGGCAATCGGATGAACAACAAGATGAGCAACACCACCACGCCAGCATAGATCAGCAGAAAGACCCATTTGCGATCGACGACCTGTTCGACCGACTCCACGTAACGATCGGTCGTGCGGGCAAAGCCATCATTGAACCAGTCGCGTGCGCGCTGCGTGCGCCGCGCGACCCAGCCGTCTTTGGGCGCGTCGACACGGCGCTTGAGAAGCGTCGCTGTGAGCGCTGGCGTCAGCACCAGCGCGACGACCACCGAAAGGACCATCGCCGAAATGATCGTCACCGCGAATTGTCGGTAGATCACGCCCGTCGAGCCGCCGAAAAATGCCATTGGCAGAAAGACTGCCGACAGCACCAGCGCGATTGCGATCAGCGCCACGGTGATCTCGTCCATCGATTTGATCGTCGCTTCTCGCGGGCTCATCTCGGGGTTTTCGTCCATCAGCCGCTCGACATTTTCGACGACGACAATGGCATCGTCGACGAGCAGCCCGATCGCGAGCACCAGTCCAAACAAGGTGAGCGTGTTGATCGAGAATCCGGCGATCGCAAACACGCCAAAAGTGCCAAGCAGCACTACCGGTACCGCGATTGTCGGGATCAGGGTCGCCCGCCAGTTCTGCAGGAAGATGAACATGACGATCACGACGAGGATGATGGCCTCGATCAGCGTCTTGACGACTTCGTCCACCGACAGCTTGATGAACAGCGTCGCATCGGAGGGAAAGGCGACGGCATAACCCGGCGGTAGATTCCGCGTCAGCTCGGCGACCTTGGCCTTGACGAGATCGGCGGTCGACAGGGCATCCGCGCCCGGGGCTAGCGATACGGCGAAACCGGCGCCGGGATGGCCATTGATCCGGCTGCGCGTAGTATAGTTTTCCGCCCCCAGGTCAACGCGCGCGACATCGCTCAGCCGCACGGTCGATCCGTCGCGTGCCGTTTTGACGATGATCGCGGCAAATTGTGCTGGCGTGCTCAGCCGGGATTGCGCCTTGACGGTGGCGTTCAGCATCTGGCTTTCTGGCATCGGCTGGCCACCGATTTCACCCGCAGCAACCTCTGTATTTTGCGCGGTGATCGCAGCGATGATGTCGCCTGGCACCAGCGCATAGGCATTGAGCCGTTCCGGGTTGAGCCAGATTCGCATCGCATATTGCGCGCCGAACACATTGGTATCGCCAACGCCCTTGAGCCGGGCGATCGGGTCTTGGAGATTGGAGACCAGATAGTCCGAGACATCCTGATTGGTCGCCTTGTCGGTCGTGTCGTACACCGCAAAGATCATCAGGAAATCGGGGTTCGATTTGGTGACGCTCAGGCCCTGCTGCTGCACCTGTTGGGGCAGCCGAGGTATCGCCTGCTGCACCTTGTTCTGGACCTGCACCTGCGCGATGTCCGGGTCGGTCCCTTTCTCGAAGGTGACCGAGATGCTCACCTGCCCACGCGAGCTTGAGCTTGAGCTGAAGTAAATCAGGCCATCCACGCCAGTCAGCTGTTGCTCGATCACCTGTGTCACACTGTTTTCCAGCGTTTCGGCAGAGGCGCCCGGATAACTGGCGCGGATGTTTACCTGGGGCGGAGCGACGTCAGGATATTGTTCAATCGGCAGCGTCAGAATCGCACCGGTGCCAAGCATCATGATGATGATCGCGACTACCCAGGCGAAAATCGGCCGGTCGATGAATATTCGCGATATCACGGCCCAATCAGCTGCCCTGTCCGGAGGTATCGGCGCGATTTGCAGGCGGCTTGATCGGTTGAGGCGTACCGGCTGGCACGGGCTTGACCGGCTTGCCCGCTTTCACGCGTGCGGTGCCCTCGACGATCACCTTGTCCCCAGGCCTCAGTCCCGATGAGACCACCCAATCCGCGCCGATGGTGCGCGTAGTCGTAACCGGTCGGGATATGGCCTTGTCACCTGGGCCGACGATCAGCACACGCGCATTGCCGCGGGGATCGCGTGCCACGCCCTGCTGCGGCACAAGGAAGACATTGCTGGCGATCGACTGGGCGAACACCGCCCTGACGAACATGCCAGGCAGCAGCAGCCCTTCAGGATTGGGGAAGCGCGCGCGCAACGTCACGGTGCCGGTCGTCTCGTCGACGGTCACCTCGGTAAATTCGACGGTGCCCGAATAGCCATAGTCGCTGCCATCCTCGAGCTTCAGCCGGACATCGGCTTTGGTTGGGATCGCCCCGCCAGTGGCGAGCGAGCGGCGCAATGCAACCAGATCGCTGCTCGATTGCTTGATATCGACGTAGATCGGATCGAGCTTTTGGATGACGGCGAGCGGATCGGCCTGATTACTCGTGACCAGCGCGCCTTGGGTGAAGAGCGAACGACCAATCCGCCCGCTGATCGGCGCTGGTACGCGGGTAAAGCGCAAGTTGATGCTGGCGGTGGCAAGCGCGGCGCGCTGCTGCGCGACGCCCGCAGCTGCCTGGCGTTGCTGGGCGAGCGCATCGGTATAATCCTGCTTGCTTACCGCCTCCATCTCGGCAAGCGGCTTGTAGCGCTCGGCCTTGATCCGGGCCGCCTCCGCACTGGCCTGGGCACTTGCCAGATTGGCGCGCGCCTCGTCGCCCGCCGCCCGATAAAGGCTTGGATCGATTTCATACAAGGTCTGCCCGGCGCTGACATAGGCGCCTTCGGTAAACAGCCGCCGACGGATGATGCCCGATACCTGCGGCCGCACTTCGGAAGTCTGATAGGCGGTCGTGCGTCCTGAAAGCTCGGCGATGACCGGCACCGTGCCCGGTTGCACCACGACATAGCCGATCTCGGGAATGCCACCCTTCCCGCCGGGGCCGCCGCGCGCGCCATTTTTCTCGGCATTGCTGCTGCAGCCCGCCAGAACGGCGCTCACGCCGCCCAGCACGAGCAGGGCGTTGATGGCGCGTTGCCGAGCCGCGAGCCCGATCGCCCGTTGGATACTTCTCTTCACCACGGAACAAGCCCTAATCGAAATGTCGGAAATTGGTTCCCAGCACGGTGTCAGACACCTGAGAATTTGTTGCAAGTGCGAAGATATGCTTCGTCATGTGCGTTCGCATGTCAATCGTTACCGGTCGATACCGTCAATGGGGAATGCATCGTCCGGCAAAGAAATCGTATTTTCCCAATAACTGCTGATTTCCGGCAAAGATTTGCGACATTTGGGTGATAGGGAGCCACCTTTCGGGCGATGAGGTGTTGATTCGGCATGCGGGTTTCTGGCGTAAGCATTATCGTTTGGATCGGCGTGTTGCCTACCGCTGCGGTTGCACAGCAGCAAAATTCCTCGCCGAAGATTCCAGTGGTGCGCACGCCTGTCACAGCCGAATCGACGACCCCGGACGAAGGCGAGGACGGCCCAGACATCGTCGTGCGCGGATCGCGTTCGCAACCTGGGGCGGTCATCGGCGACATCCCCGCCGATCAGCAGCTCGGCCCGGCCGATATTCGCTCCTACGGCGTCAGCTCGGTAGCCGATCTGCTCGCGGAACTTGCACCGCAAACACGCAGCGGACGCGGGGGGGCCCCGGTCGTGCTGCTAAACGGGCGCCGGATATCGGGGTTCACCGAAATTCGCGACTTGCCGACTGAGGCGATCTTGCGGGTCGATATCCTGCCGGAAGAGGTTGCGCTCAAATATGGCTACCGCGCCGATCAGCGGGTGGTCAATTTCGTGCTCCGCCCACGCTTTCGCGCGGTCACCGGCGAGATCGAGGGGCGCGTTGCGACTGCCGGCGGGCGGGCGACGCCGCAGGCCGAATTGGACGTGCTGAAGATTTCGCGCGGCGGGCGAATCAACCTCCATCTCGAATATCAGGAGAGTTCAGCGCTGACCGAGGCCGAGCGAGACATTGCGCTGGCACCGAGTTTGTTCGCAGCACCCGGCAACATCGTCGGCACCAACGGCGGCGAGATCGATCCACTGCTCAGCGCGCGTGTCGGATCGGTCGTGACGACCACCGGGGTGCCAGCATCGGCCGCGACGACTGCGCCGACGTTGGCAGATTTCGCAGCGACGGCGGGCCGCGCCAACTTGACCGATCAGCGTGCTGTCCGAACATTGCTGCCGGCCGCGCGCAGTTTCAGCGCCAACGGCATTTATGCGACCAATATCCTGGGCGACATTGGCGCGACCTTCAATCTTCGGTTCGAGACGACCGATAGCAGGGGTCTGTCCGGCTTGCCGACGATTGCGCTGACGATTCCCGGCGGCAATTCGTTCTCGCCCTTTTCGCGCGCGGTCGCGCTCAATCGCACTGTCGACGGTGTGGCGGGCCTGCGGCAGACCACCGGTACCATTTCCGGGCATTTCGGCGCGACTTTCAACGGCACCATCAGCAGCTGGCAATGGTCGCTCGTTGGCAGTTACGATCGCAGCGATAGTGACACATCGACTGATACCGGCTTCGACGCCAGTGGCCTGCAAGCGCGTCTGAACGCCAATGATCGCACCGCCAATCCCTTTGCGCCGATCAGCTTTAGCCAACTGACCGCGCTTCAGGCCAATCGCGCGGTTTCTCGTTCCAGTGTGGGCGTCGTCGATGCGCTGACCAATGGATCGCCCTTTGCGTTACCTGCTGGGCCAGTGGCGGTGAGCCTGCACGTCGGCGGTCAGTCGATCAATTTCGACAGTGACAGCAATCGTGCGGGGCTCGCCCAGAGCGCGCGGCTTTCGCGGGCGATCGTCAACGGCCAGGTCAATGTCGATGTGCCGATCACAAGTCGATCGAAGGATTTCCTGGGCGCAGTCGGGAATCTCTCGGCGAATTTCAATCTCGCTTACGATGATTTCAGCGATTTCGGCACGTTGCGCACGCTTGGCTATGGCCTCAACTGGTCGCCGATCGAGCCAGTGCGGATCATCGCTTCGGTCACCGAACAGGATGGCGCACCGACGCCGCAGCAGCTCGGCAATCCCGTCGTAACGACGCTAAACGTTCGCGTGTTCGATTACACGCGCGGGCAGAATGCGACGGTAACGACCCTGTCTGGCGGCAATGCCGGGCTGGTCGGTAATTTTCGGCTGGTGAAGCGGCTGGGGCTAACGCTCAAGCCGTTTTCCAAAAAGGACATCAATTTCACCGCGAGCTATGTCGACACCAAGGTCGATAATCCAATCGCCAATTTTCCGAGCGCGACAGCCGCAATCGAGGCTGCCTTCCCCGGACGCTTCACGCGCGATGGGGGCGGGCAGTTGCTGAGGATTGATGCACGACCGATCAACTTTGCGCAGACGCAAAGTTCGGAGCTTCGCTACGGGCTCAATTTCTCGGTGCCGCTGAAATCGAAGATTCAGAAGCAGATCGAGGCGTTTCGTGCCGGCACGGGCCCCAATCCGTTCGAAGGCCTGCGCCCGCCTGGCGGCCGGCCCGGCGGTGATCGCCCCGCTGGCGAGGATGGCGGGCCGCGCGGCACCGGCGCCGGTGGGCAGGGCGGCGGCGGCCGACCTGGTGGCGGTTTTGGTGGCGGCGGCTTTGGCGGGGGGGGCGGCGGCCGGTTCGGCGGCGGTGGTGGTGGCGGTGGCGGCAGACTGCAATTTGCTGCCTACCACACCTGGCATTTCACCGAAAACGTGCTTGTCTCGCCGACTGGACCACGCCTCGATCTTCTGAATGGCGATACGATCACGGCGAGCGGCGGGCAGCCGCGTCACGAATTGGAAGGGCAGGCGGGGTATAATAATAATGGCCTCGGCGCACGGCTTTCGGCCAATTGGCAAAGCGGCACGCGCGTGACCAACGCGGTTGGCGGCGCTGGTCAATCGCTCGATTTCGGCGGGCTCGCTACCTTCAACCTGCGGCTGTTTGCTGATCTTGGCCAGCGGCTCGATTTCGTCAAAAAGCATCGCTGGGCGCGCGGCATGCGGATCGTCCTCAGCGTCGACAACATCCTCGATACCAAGCAGCGGGTGACCGATGCGACGGGGGCGACGCCCGTTGCCTATCAGCCCGATTATCTCGATCCGCTCGGCCGTTCGGTCCGCATTTCGATCCGCAAGCTGTTCTTCTAGGCGCGACGACGCCGGGCGCTGGCAATCGGGGGCGATTGCGTTAGACAGCGCCTGTTCGGGGCGATCATGCTCCTGATGTAAGGTGCCATTCGCGATGCGGATTACGATGATCGGTTCGGGCTATGTCGGCCTGGTTTCGGGCGCGTGCTTTTCGGATTTCGGGCATGACGTGACCTGCGTCGACAAGGATGCAGCGAAGATTGATGCATTGCTCGCTGGCCGAATGCCGATCTACGAGCCGGGCCTCGAAGCTCTGGTCGGCAAGAACGTGGCGGCTGGGCGGCTTACCTTTACGACCGATCTGAAGGCGGCGGTTGCGGGAGCCGACGCGATCTTCATCGCGGTCGGCACGCCGTCCCGCCGAGGCGACGGCCACGCCGATCTCACCTATGTGTTTGCCGCCACGCATGAGATTGCCGAGGCGATCACCGGCCCGTCAGTTGTCGTCACCAAATCGACCGTGCCGGTGGGCACCGGCGACAAGGTGGAGGCGATCTTGCGGGAACAGCGCAGCGATATCGCTATCGCCGTCGTCTCCAATCCCGAATTCCTGCGCGAAGGCGCGGCGATCGGGGATTTCAAACGGCCCGACCGCATCGTCATCGGCACCGATGATTCGCGCGCGATGCAGGTGATGCGGGACATCTATCGTCCGCTCTATCTTAACGAGAGCCCGATCCTGTTCACTGGCAGGCGCACCGCCGAGCTGATCAAATATGCGGCCAACGCATTCCTGGCGACCAAGATCACTTTCATCAACGAGATTGCCGATCTGTGCGAGGCGGTCGGTGCGAATGTTCAGGATGTATCGCGCGGGATCGGCCTTGATAACCGGATTGGTTCGAAGTTTCTGCATGCCGGCCCCGGCTATGGTGGTTCGTGCTTTCCAAAGGATACGCTCGCGCTGTTGAAAACGGCTGAGGATTATGAAAGCCCAGTGCGGATCGTCGAGGCAGTGGTGGCGGTGAACGACACCCGCAAACGCGCGATGGGCCGCAAGGTAATCAGCGCGCTCAATGGGGACGCCAAGGGTAAAATCGTCGCAATCCTTGGGCTTACCTTCAAGCCTAACACCGATGATATGCGCGATGCGCCAAGCCTGGCGATCGTGCAGAGCCTGCTCGATGCCGGTGCCACGATCCGCGCCTATGATCCCGAAGGCATGGAGGCTGCCAAGGCGTTGCTGCCCGGCATCACCTTTTGCGCCGATGCCTATGAGGCGGCAAAGGATGCAGATGCCGTTACCATCGTAACCGAATGGGATATTTTCCGCGCGCTCGATCTAAAAAGGCTGGCAGCCACGATGGCCCAGCCGGTGATGGTCGATCTGCGCAACATCTATCCACCCGCCGAGGCTGAGCGCGCTGGGTTCGTTTACAGCTCGGTCGGGCGCTAGCCAGCGCTCAATCGGTCGGCTTGGGGAGGACGAGCAGCCACGGCTTGACCCGTCCGGTGGGCTTGGCCGCGCCGTCGATCCTGTCGATGCGGATCAGTTGCACTGGCTGAAGGATCATCTGACCGCGCATCACATCTCGCCCACCGCCGGTCGGCAAGGCGAGGATGCGTTTAACCACCGCCATGCCCGAGAGCACCTGACCAAAGGCGGCATAGCCGAGATAGCTTCCCTTGGCGTCGAGGCTGCGATTGTCGCCGACCTGGATCGTGAAATTGCCATGCCCTGAATCGGCATCGATGCCGTGCGCCATCGATATCGTGCCATCGAGATGGTGGAGCCCGGTTTTGCTCGTCGGCTCCAGCGGCACGGAAGGCAGCATCCGGCGAGGATCGGTGCCAATGCCGCCCTGAATAAAGCCCAGTGTCGGATTGGTTTTGCGACGCGCCGATCGATAGATCGTCGTTCCCTGATACCGACCGTCGTCGACATAAGCGAGGAAGTTGGCCGTCGTTTTCGGCGCGTGCTGCGCATCGAGGGCAACGACAATCGGCCCTGCAGAAGTGATCAGCCGCACCCGAACCTTGCCAGCCATTGGCGCGGCGCCTGCTCTGCCATTGGCTGAGGAGGACATAGAGCTCGTCAGTACCGCCCCGCTCGCCAGCATGTACAAGGCGGCCTTGAACGTCCGGGAGGGCTGTCGAGGTGGCTGTGCGGTGCTGGCAAAAAGCGTCATCGGCACCCAGCCTAGCCAGCCAGACGCCACGCAGCAACGACGGCCGATCGTCAGCGCTTAAACCGGCCTGGCCGGTGTCCCGCGACGCTTCGCTCGGTCTGACTTCTTCAGCCGGCGGGCATTGGCGGTTGCGGTCCGGTGGACGGGCTTGAGCGCGCTTTCACCCAGTCGCGACCCAGCTTCGAGCGTCCTCAACGCATAGGCCGACGAGCGATTGGACAGATCGAACCACGCGGACACGCTTGGTGGACGGCCCTGAGCCATCATCGCGCCGAGGTGCTGCATGAATTGAAGATGATCGGCCTGCATCGCCAATCCCGCCTTCATCACGGCCTCTCCAGCGAGCGAGAAGGCGGCGATCTTTTCCGGCACCATCCGAAACAGTTCAGCATGATCGGCGGTCGCGGGTGATCGCATTGCCTCGCCGATCGTTTCGGTTCGCGACGCAATCACATCGCGCGAAGCAGCCGCCGTTTCGGCAAAGCGTTCGCCGGTCCGGCCAATTGCCTGCCAATTGGAAAGGGCATGGCGCCAATAGCTGAAATAATCGAGCATCTTGTGTCCAATAGCAGTGGCAGGGTCGCTCTGTCTTGCTCAACGCAGCTTGCTTGTCGATAGTCGGGCCGCGTTTTCCGCAGCTGGCGATGTGTCGGCATCGTTGCCGGCATATCGGAAAGGGCATTGCCAATCGCCGCCCACCTGTCGGCCGGAATATTGGCGTGCCTCGCTCGACGCGCCGTGACGGGCGAGCATCGGGTTGCGCGTTCCAGCGATTGCCTCGTCGCGCAACATGATCTTTTCGCGCATCGGCTCATATTTGCCGGCATCGCGCAGCTGTTCGAATTGATCGTGGAGATTGAAAATCATCGTCGGCCGAGCAAAGCGCCGCGCCGGGCGGCTCGCCGAAGGGTGAAGGCCAAGCACGAAGAAAGCCTCGCCGCCGAAGCTCAGCGAAAAATGCGGATTGGCAGGATCGGCGCTGACCCGATTGTCATAGTGCTGACCGCGCCAGACATCCTTGTCCGACAGCGATTGAATCCGCGCCCACATCGCTGCCTCGAAATCGGCTTCGCCAAGATCGCCGGCATCTTCGAATACTGCCGCAAAACTGCGGAACAGCGAAGGCTGTTCGCGATAAGCAGAGGCCCAGGCGAGCAGGCCATCATGGATGCGCAGATCGTCCCAGCCGCTCTCGATCGAACGGCAGGCGAGGACATGAAGATTGCCTTTCGCCAACGCCGCTTTGGCGCCGACGCAGGGGAAATCGGGCGCGACGATGTGATCTTCCAGCATCCCGGCCAATTGGTCCTGCGCATCGTGCTGCCATCGATAAAGTGGTGTCTTTGCCATGGCAGGTTCGACGATCAACCAGCTAAATCGTTCCCGCAAATGGCGAAAAATCGGATTGCAGAAAAATGCGGAACGCAAGCCGACGAACATACGTTTGATCGCGCTGGACGCTCGCAGGAGAACGCAGATCGCATCGATGCCGGAAGTAGCGCCAGATCTGGTCCCCGGGCTTGTTTACGCCGACGTCGATTCGCCCGGCATCACCCGGCGTAAGCTTGCGAGAGGTTGGGCCTATGATCAGCAAGGCAAACGCATCGCTGATCGTGGCGAGATCGATCGGCTCAACGCGCTTGCCCTGCCGCCCGCCTATGAACGCTGCTGGTTTTGCCCCGATCCGCGTGGCCATATTCAGGCGATCGGCTATGATGCGCGCGGGCGCCGACAATATCGCTATCACGCCGATTTCCGCTTGAGCCGCGACACCGAGAAATTCGCCCGATTGCAGCATTTCGGCAAGGCGCTGCCAGCGCTAAGGAAGGCGCTGGATCGCGATCTGGCGAGGCGAGGCCACGATAAAGTGGCAATCGTGGCGGCGGTGGTCCGGCTGCTCGATATCGCCCAGCTGCGGATCGGCGGTCAGCAATATGTGCGCGATAATGGGAGCTTCGGCGCGACGACGCTGCGCAAGCGCCATGTCCAGGTCACAGGCCAGAAGCTGCGGCTGCGATTCAAGGCGAAATCGGGCAAGCTCGCCGATTATCTGATCAGCGACCGGGTGCTGGCGCGGATCATTAAGCGGTGCCAGGACCTGCCGGGTCAGGCGTTGTTTGCCTATGCCGATGAAGGCGGCGTGATGCGATCGGTCTCGTCGAACGATGTGAATGACTATCTGAAGGCGGCGATGGGCGAAGGCTTTACTGCCAAGGATTTCCGAACCTGGGGTGGCACACTGACCGCTTATGAGACGCTTCTTGAGGCGGCTGGGGATCGAGTTCCGTTGAAGGCGATGTTGGCTGATGTGGCGAAGGCGCTGGGCAATACTCCGGCGATCGCGCGCAAATCCTATATCCATCCCGTATTGCTGGAAGCAGCGCGATCCGGAGAGGCGATCACCTTTCCGCGTGCCCGGTCGACTGCCTGGCAATCGCAGGCCGAACGATCGCTGATCGCCTTTCTCGCAAGCCTGGATCGATAAGGTTGGCGCGTGATGGATCGTCGATCGGCAAACGGCGTTATCGCTACTCAGCGGACGAAGCCTTGTCAGCGGGCGGGCCATCCTGCCGGGCTGATTGCAATCTGCCAGCGGTTGGCCGGGGATGACGGGGCCCCGCGCTACCGGCGCCATCTATGGTGCGGCTGGCGGGCAGAGTTTTCCCTGAACGGATCGCAGGCGATTAAAGAGGAGAGCATGATGCCGGCACGCGCCTATTGGAAGGGTCAAATCAGGCTTGCGCTGGTCTCGATCCCCGTCGAGATTTTTCCCGCGACCAAAAGCGGGGCGGCGATCAGTTTTCGCCAGATCCACGAGCCGAGCGGCAAGCCGATCAAATATGAAAAGACCGTCCCCGGCATTGGCCCGGTCGACCGCGACGAGATCATCAAGGGCTTCGAACTTTCGAAGGGCAACTACGTGCTGCTCGATCAGGAAGAGATCGAGGCGGTGAAGCTGGAGAGCAAGCGCACGCTTGAGCTCGTGCAGTTCGTCGATGCGCACGAGATCGACGCGCTCTATTTCGACAAGCCCTATTATGTCGTGCCGGCGGACGATCTGGCAGAGCAGGCCTACGGCGTGCTGCGCGATGCGTTGCGTGCGACCAAGAAGGTCGGGCTCGGTCAACTCGCGGTGCGCGGAAACGAGCAGTTGGTGAGCCTGAAGCCATGCGGTCGCGGTCTCATCCTTGAAGTGCTGCGCTATGCCGATGAGGTGAACAAGGCGGCGGGCTATTTCCGGGATATCGAGGAGACCAAGCCCGATCCTGATCTGCTCGATCTGGCAAAGGCGCTGATCGAGAAGAAATCGGCACCGTTCGAGGCCGCCGATTTCCATAATCACTATATCGATGCCCTGAAGCGGCTGATCGACAAAAAGGCCAAGGCCAAGGGCAGGCGCGTGCTTGAGGATGTCGATGAGCCCGATCTGCCCTCGGGCAAATCCAACGTCATTGATCTGATGGCCGCATTGAAGGCATCGGTCGATGGCAAGAAGCCGCCCGTTGCTGCAGCAGAAACGAAGAAGGCCGCCACGAAACCGGTCGTCAAAAAAGCGCCCGCGCGCAAACGTGCCTGATGGCGCGCGGCGCTGATCCCCTCGCGAGCTATAACGCCAAGCGCAACTTCAGTATTACACGCGAACCGGCGGGTGCGATCGAAAAGGGTGCCGGCAACCGCTTCATCGTGCAGAAGCATGATGCGACCAGGCTCCATTTCGATTTTCGGCTCGAGGTGGACGGCGTCCTGAAAAGCTGGGCTGTCACGCGCGGGCCAAGCCTCGACCCAGCCGACAAGAGGCTCGCGGTACGCACCGAAGATCACCCAATGAGCTATGCCGGTTTCGAAGGCGTGATCCCCAAGGGCGAATATGGCGGTGGCACGGTGATGCTGTGGGATCGCGGGGAATGGGCGCCGATCCCCGGCAAGAGCGCCAAAGACATCGAAAAGGGCCACCTCCACTTCACGCTTTCGGGCGAGCGCATGAAGGGTGAATGGATTTTGATCCGTCTAAAGCCGCGTGCCGGGGAGAAGCGCGAGAATTGGCTACTCCGCAAGGTAGAGGATGTCTATGCCGGCGGTTCCGGCGATCTCGTCGACCGGGCACTCACCAGCATGCTGAGCAAACGGACGATGGCGGAAATCGCTGCTGACGAAGACGGCGAACAATCGCTGCAGGGCAAGAAGGGCGCCGCATTCGACAAGGCGATGGCGGCAGCCGACAGCCATGTCACGAAGGTCGCCAAGGCGCGGGGCGCTGGCGCCAAACCGGGGCGTACGCGCGCAAGCGGCGCACCCAAGTTTAGGCCGTTACAACTGGCGACATTAGTCGATTCCGTGCCCACGGGCGCTGAATGGTTTTTCGAGATCAAGTTCGACGGCTACCGCGCCGCGATTGCCGCATCGGGTAGCGACGTGCGCGTGTTTACCCGCAACGGGCTCGATTGGACCGACAAGTTCGCGCCGCTCGTCCGTCATATCGCCGCGCTCGATCTGCCGCCGTGTCTGATCGATGCGGAAATCGTTGCGCTTGGGAAAGACGGCAATCCCGATTTCTCGGCGCTCCAATCGGTGCTGAAGCGGGGGCACGGCGCGCAGGATGAAGCCACGCCGCTCACGCTGTTCGCGTTCGATCTGCTGGAACTCGACGGCGAGGATTTAACGCCGCTTGGCAACCTCATCCGCAAGCAGCGGCTGGAAGCGCTGCTCAAGACCGCACAAGCACCAATCCACGTTGCCGATCACGTCATCGGTGCGGGCGAACCGCTTTACGCCGCGATGTGCGCCGCGGGGCAGGAGGGGATTATCGCGAAACGGGTCGACGCGCCTTATTCCGGGCGGCGCGGGCTTAGCTGGGTCAAGGTGAAGTGCACGCGGCGGCAGGAATTCGTGATCATCGGCTGGAAGGAATCGACTACCAAGGCGCGCCCTTTCGCCTCGCTGTTGCTGGCGCAGCACGAAGATGGCGCGCTGCGCTATAAGGGTAATGTCGGCACCGGCTTCAATGAGGCGACGCTCGTCGAACTCGCCAAGCACATGAGCGCGATCGAGCGAAAGTCTGCTCCCGCCGCCGTCGCGGGTGCCGCCGCGCGCAAGGTGCATTGGGTGAAGCCTGATATGGTCGCGGAGGTCGCGTTTGCAGAATTCACTGCAGATGGAATGCTACGCCACGCAAGCTTTTTGGGCCTGCGCGAAGATAAGAATGCCGGGGACGTTCGCCCCGAGCAGAAGCTCGCAGCGCCCGCCGAGCCCACCTCGGTGATCAAAATTAGCAACCGCGACCGGGTGATCTTCCCCGAAGCCAAGGCGACCAAGGGCGATCTTGCCGATTACTACGCAGCCGTTGCGCCGCTGATGCTCACGCATATGGCGCGTCGCCCGATCAGCCTCGTCCGCTGTCCGCAAGGGCGCGGCAAACAGTGTTTCTTCCAGAAGCATGACTCGGGATCGTTCGGCGATGCCGTTCATCAAATCCCGATCCTCGAAAAGGATGGTGGGCAAGAGGATTATCTCTATGTCGAGCATGCCGACGGCATTCTCGCCTGCGTGCAGATGGGCACGATCGAATTCCATGGCTGGGCCAATCACGTCGATCGTATCGAGCTGCCCGATCGCCTGATCTTCGATCTCGATCCCGATGAGGGGCTCGGCTTCGATGCAGTGCGCAAGGCGGCGAACGAGATTCGCAGCCATCTTGCCGAT
>JBBQAG010000091.1:0-10180 GCA_038315875.1 Sphingomonadales bacterium
GATCGAGGCGAACCGCCGCGAAGCCAATGTCGGGATGACACGGGTTCTCAGCACGGTGCACAACGTCGCCCCAGCAGTCGCACGGCGGGTGATGCTCAATTATTGAACGCGCAAAAAGGCCGTCGGCGGCAATTCCCACCGACGGCCTTTTATTGGATTCCCGTTATTACTTGATCGCGGCGAGGTCGGTCGCAACCTTGGCGAGCGTCTCATCGGTGATCTGGCCCTGCGAAATCGGCTGGAGCTGCTTCAGGCTCATTGTCTTGAACTGATCAAAGGCCGGATGCGCGGTCATCCCGGGGATATCGGCATCGAGCACCGCCTTGGCGGCGGCATCAGCGACAAGCGTTTCGATTGGCGTGTCGAGCGAGAATTTGGTGGCGGCAGTCATCGCGGCACCGGGCGCGGGTGCGGCAGGCACTGGCGCGACCGTCGCAGGAGCCGAAGACGTCGTCGTGGTCTGGGCAATGGCCGGTACGGTGGTCAGTGCGACCAGGGCAGCAGCGCAAGCGATCAGCTTCATGGGGAGCTTCCTAACTGAATACAGGGCGCGACTCGCCCGGTTACATTATGCGCGAACAACAAGGGGTCTGGCTAGACCGCCTGCGGCAATTGGCCACTAGATCAGTTCAGGCGGGCAAGCCCTGCGATGGTGCGATCGACAAGTGGCTTGTCGGCGTTGCCATCGTGGCGTTCAGCGATGATCGTGGCGGCGGCGCGCGTTGCCGCATCGGCAGCAAGCGCGCGGACTTCGGCAACGGCGCTACGCTCGGCAGCGCCAATCTTGTCTTCGGCCATCTTGGCTCGGCGCGCCATCAAGTCAGTGGCATCGCTTTCAGCCTTGGCGAGCAATGCTGACGCTTCAGCTTCAGCATGCGCGATGATTGCTGCTGCATCGCCGGCGCTTGCCGCATTGCGCGCCTTGGCCTGGGCGAGCAGCGCCTCTGCCTCGGCGCGAATTGCCTTGGCCTCATCAAGCTGGCGCCGCGTATTGGCGATCCGCGCATCGAGTATCTCAGCGATTTTCTGCGGCGCCTTGCCCACGATCACGGCAAGCGCGAGGAAAATCGTCAGGCCGACATAGACCCAGCCCTCAGCACTGAGGCCAAGCAGGGTGGGGCCTTCCTCATGGCCGATTTCGACGGCGGCGGCGGCAAGAACTGCAAGCATCGTCATCGCCCTTATGCCAGCGCCGCGCGGGCGGCGGCCACAGCCTGGCCGTCTTCGGGACGCGCACCCGTCAGTTTCTCGACGATTGCAGCGGCCGCATCGGCGGCAACGCTCTCGATCTCGGCAAGCGCGCTGTCGCGGGCAGCATCAAGCGATGCCTGAGCCGCTTCGGCCTTGGCATCGAGCGCGAGATTGGCCTTTGCCAGCTTGTCCTCGATCGACGCGGTTGCCGAAGCCCGCGCGGCTGCCAGCCTTGCCCGCGCCGACTCCTGCGCCGCCAATACGCCCGATTCATATTCGGCGGCCAAGCGATCCGCGTCCGCCTTGGCTTGTTCCGCAGTGGCGAGATCGCCCGTCATCTGGTTCTCGCGCGCCGTCATCACCCGGCCGAGCTTCGGCAGAGTTGGCTGGACGATGCCGAAATACAGGATCGCGAAAAAGATCGCGAGCCAGATCAGCTGCGGCCAGATGATGTGCGCAAAATCAAACTGTGGCATTTGTCCCGCCCTTTACGAGGAAGCGGCCGTTCTTACGAGAAAGCGAGCGCGAGCGCGACGACGGCTGCGATCAGGCCAAGCGCTTCGGTCACCGCGAAACCGAAGATCAGCCGACCGCCCATCTTGGCATCCGCTTCGGGGTTACGCAGTGCGCCGTTCAGATACTGGCCGAAGATCGAGCCAACACCGATCGCCGCGAGACCTGCACCAATCGCCGCGAGACCTGCGCCGATAACCTTTGCCGAACCAACGTCCATATCAAAACCTTTCAAGTTAAATCAGTAGCTTAATGGTAGAACTCAGTGAAGATTGATCGCATCGTTCAGATACAGCGAGGCGAGCAGCGCAAAAACATAGGCCTGCACCACCGCGATCAGCACCTCGAGCGCCGACAGCGCGACGTTGACCGCCAGCGGCAGCACCCCGAAAACATAGGGCAATGCGCCGAACGAACCGAGCGCGACAACGAAGGTGCCAAACACCTTCAGCAGCACGTGCCCCGCCGTCATGTTTGCGAACAGACGAATGGCGAGCGTGAACGGGCGGCTGAGGAAGCTCAGAAACTCGATAGCGGCGACGAACATCGCCAGCGGCAGGAACGTGTCCTTGGGCCAGAAAAGCGAGAAGAAATGCAGGCCGTGGTTGGCGAAGCCAACGATCACCACGATCACGAAAACGAGCATCGCCAGCCCGAAGGTGACGACGATATGGCTGGTCGGCGTGAAAGCGCCCACCCACGGGATCAAACCCAGCAGGTTGCAGACCAGCACGAAAATGAAGAGCGAGAACAGCAATGGCGTAAAACGGCGGCCCTTTGGCCCCACATTTTCGTCGAGCATGCCCTGGACGAAATCATAGAGATATTCGACTGCCGCCTGCATCCGCCCCGGCACCATCTGCGGCTTGGCGGTACCGACGTAGAGGAAGATCGCGATCGCGATCACCGCAACCGCCATCCACAGCGACGAATTGGTGAAGGACGCATCATAGCCAGCCACATTCAGCGGCTTGATCACCTTCAGCGCGAACTGTTCCATCGGGCCGGCCATATCGGTCGCCTTACTTCCTGTTGTCGCTGGCGGGGTTTGCGTCGAACTGCGACGATGTCTGCATCGCGCGATAGACGCCGGCGGCAAAGCCGAACACCAGCATGATGATCATGGCCCAGGGCTTTGACCCAAGGCCGGTATAATTGTCGATGCCCCAGCCAATCGCTGTAGACACCAGAACCAGGCCGACAAATTCGATGCCGATCGCCCAGCCCTTGTTTTCGGATGCGGTCGCTGCCGAATGACCGGCAGTTTCATGCTCTGCTTTCGCGCGCGCAATTCGGGCCGCAAGATCGTCGGGTCCGTTCTGGCGATCGTCAGCCAACGCGCGTGCATCCTGATAAGAAAACGCCGCCGCGCAACAAGCGGGCGACGAACGGCGACGTCAGGCCATGAGGCCTGCGTTGCGGCGCCCGTTTAGAAAGCGGGGCCGATCAAGTCAACCGGGCATGCCCCGCCCGTTTCGCGAGCGGGGCAGCCAGGCCGTGAGCGTGTCAGACGCAGCGGGGATCGCGTTCGGGCGCCGCACCGGTGCGGGTCTTCCAGCCGCCGTCGGGCGCCTGATATTTCTCGCCGGGCTCGGTCTTTTCGATCAGGTTGCAGCCCGAAGTGAAGGCGAACTGCTCGACCGTCGCGCCGGCGGCTGCACTGCGCGTATAGGCGGCCTTGCGCTGGATGTTGATGTTGTTGATCAGCGCGCGAAGTTCCGGCGTCGCCGTGCCGACGATGCCAAGATAGCCATCGGTCTGCTCGCCAATCTGGCCCTGCGCACGCGCAGAGGCATAAGCGGGATCGCGCTGCGCCATCGCCTGCGTCGCAAGGAGCAGGCAGCTTGCGGCAAAGGCAATGCCGCCTGCTGTCAACTGAAACCGTGTGCTTGCAAAATGTGCCATCAGAAAATCCCTGGGTTGCTCTGGATGAGAGCCTTGGCCTGACCGTCGAGCCGGTAGACGACCTGTTGGGTGATGTTGATGTTGAGATTGATGACGATCGGCTTGTCGGGCGCCGTCACGTTGACGCATCCACCTGCAAGGCCGGTTGCGCCCAACAGCGCTGCCATCATCATTCTCGTCATCACGCCCTTGGTCGGTCTCCCGGCTGTGTTCGTCAATCCGGTATCTGTCATGGCAGCTTCTCGCTTTCGGGGGGCTGAACGGATTGCGGCACGGGTTGCGGCGGTGCGGCCTTTGCCTTCAGGGCATCGTCCTGCGCCTTGATGAGCGCAGGCAGGTTGCGCTCGATCAGCCGGCGGGGATCATAGAAGGACTGCGCCGAATCGATCAGCTGGCGGAATGGCGCCTGGATGCGAACGTTGAAGACAAAGGGCAGGCGTTGCAGCCGGCGGATCAGGAAATTGCTTTTCGCCGCCGCGCCCTGGCTGACGCCCGCAAAACGGACTTCGGTGATCATTTCGCCCGCCAGCGGGCCGTTCATCACGATATCGAGATTCTTGTACCGCAGCGATTTCAGCGCCTGGAAGGCCATATTGCCCCAGAAGCCGACATCCTTCTGCGAAATCTCGCCGACATAGGCGAGCGTTCCGCCATTCGCCTCGCGCACCTTCAGCCGGCCGTTCTCGATTCGACCACCCTGCTGATCAAAGACCATCGGCAACGATCCATCGAAGGTGCCCGTCGCATCCAGATTCTTGAAATCGAACTGCTGGAGAAATTCAGCCGCGTGGACGCCCGCCACCTTGAATGTCAGTCGCCGCTCGCGTGCATAAGCGAAATCGAGCATCGCTGGATCGAGCGTGAGTTCGCCACCAGCAAATGGCCACCGGGCACCCTCGATCGCGATCCGCTGATCGGCGAGCGTCTGATAATGGACGGTGCCCATCGTGACTGGCACGCCGGGGTTTATCTCCGCGACCGTCGCCACCTGGCCAGGCGCACTTTCAAGCGCAAGCAGATCGGTAAAGTGGATCTCGCTCGAAAGGCCGGTGACGGGGCCGAATGCCGCTGCCAGATCGGTGCCTGAGGTTCGGAACACGCCGTCGCTGGTCACCTGGTCCGCCGTCCAGCGGATATGCCCCTCGCCACTGACCCGGCCCTTCACATCGGCGATCACCCCATAAGTGAATCGGGTCAACCGATCGGGCTGGAAATCATCGTTGAAGACAATGCCGGGCACCGCCAGATCAGCATGACCCCGGCCGCTCGACAGATCATGCCCGATCGTGACGTCGGTCACCTTGATCCCCTTCTCAGGGTCGACCAGCGTGGCCGTGGCAGCGATCTGGCTATCGGCCAAGGTCAGCACCACATTCTTGCTGATCAGATGATTGAAGCGCGGATTGTCATCGGCATCGGCAATCCCCAGCGATCCGTCGATCGCGAGCCTGCCGTCGTTCAGCCGCCACGCGCCGGTCGCCGCCGACATCAACAGCGGCACCCGCGAAATCTGTCCGGAACCGCCATCGAAGCGCCCCGCGATGCCGCCACTGCTCAGCTTGGCGTCAAGCGCAGTTAAATCGAGCCTGGACACATGACCGTCGCGGCCGAGCCGCACCGCGACATCCTGCGCGGCAATCGCGTCATCTGCGATCGTGTAACGCGCATTTGTCGCCGCGATCGTGATCGGCGCTTCACCAAGCCGCCCTGCGACCTGCGTTGAAGCAACCTGCGCGCCGCCGCTCACCTGCGTGCCATCTATCCGGACAAGCGCTTGCCCAATCGCGCACAGCCCGACTTTGGCCTTTTCCAGAACGAGCCCGGCAAGCGCAAGCCGATCGACGCTGACAGTCGTGCAGCCCCGATTGATCGTCACTTGTCGCGCGCCATTCCATTCGGCCTCGATCGGTATCGTCGCACCGTCGATCCGATTGGCAGTGCCCCTTCCGCTGCCCAGCGGCCCCGACATCGTCACGCGCGTATTGAGCCGCGTCGTGCCAGCGGCGGTGGCAGTGAAATTGACAGGCCCAAGCACCAGTCGCGCATCGCCCACCGCATAGGGTCGCACGATCGCCGAACCAGTAACGGCGCCCCTTGCCGCTTGCTGGTTCAGCCGGATTGCGGCCTGCGGCAAGCCTCCACCAGTAACCGCAAGCAGCCCGTTAACGCGCAGCCCCGTCGCTGAATCGATCTCGATCCCGTCGCCGCCGTTGAGCGTTGCATGGGCGCCGCTGCGCGCCGCCACATCGGCCTGCGCAAACGACAGCTGATAACCGCCGGCGCCGCTGTGAAACCGCAGTGCCGTGTCTACCGAGAAGGCGCGCGACGCCGCGCCCGCTGCTCGAACGGCGGCAGCCGCAAGTGGCGCAACGGGGGTGCCTGTAGCGGTCGACTCAAAGCCCGCCAGCCGATTTCGCCAGGCTGGCGACAGCGACGCGCGCGCGATGCCCGCAGTTCCCGCAAACGTCACCGCGCCACTGCCAATCCGATATTGCCCTTTCAGCCGGGCAGTGTCGCCATTGGCAATGCGCGTCCGAAAAGACCGTCCCAGCAGATCGATCTGCCCCGTTGTCTGCCGCTGCGACCCTTCGAAATCGATATCGCCACTGATCTGGTCCACGCCTGCATCAGCCACGCCTGCATCAGCCATGCGGGCTGCAGCGATCGCGAGCGTCGCGCGTCCCCGCCAACGATCGAGCCGTTGATCGAGCAGCGTGTCGATATCGGCGACTGCCGACGTGACCTGCGTCGTGCCACAGCTTAGCTTGCCCAATCGCACGGGGCCGCGCAGCGCCGGCTGGCCATCGGTGATCTTGATCGACAATGCGGCGGTGGAGCGTTCGGCGACGCATCCAGCCCCTTCCAGCTTTTCCGAAAAGGCGGCGATCTGGCCGGCAAAGCCATTATTCGCTTTGCCGCGTCCCGTCAGCTTCACGCCGATCAGCCCCATCGGTGTTTCCAGGCGCATTCGGCCATCGGCGATATCGAGATCGATCGCCGGCAAGGCAAAGGCCTTGTTGCCTGTGGAGGGCATCAGTCGGTCAAGCGCGCCGAGCGTCAGCCGGCCATCCGCGACCCGCCCGTGCGCGCGCACCGCACCGGCGCGCAACCCGGTAACCGTAGCGCCGGACAAGGTGAGCTGCGTCGTCACCTCGACCCAATCGGCGACAAGATCGGGATGGGCGGGATCGCCGATCACGACATTTGTCAAACGCTGGCGGTTGAAGCCGAGATCGGCAATTCGGTAACGCGCGGCAACCCGCCGATCAGCCAATACGCGATCGATGAAGCCGACGGCAATCGGTCTGCGCTGGCTCCACAGGCCGATCAGGCCTGCCAACAGCACAAGCGCAACCCCTAGCGCCCAGCGCGTGACGATGTTCATGCTGCGACGACGACGGGGCAATCGCGAAATCGGGCTATCGGCATCGAGCATGTCGTCGCGCGTAGCCGTCACTTGCTTCAAAACTCCCAACGCGCACCGGCCTACTCGCAATCGCCGAGCATAATGCCCTTAACCGCCTGCGCAATTGCACGGAAGAGGCACAGGCCGTAATCCATCCCGCGCATGATCGATCCTGCCCCAGACAATAGCGGCCATCGCAGCCGGCTTCGCCAGAGGCTGATCGGCCAGGGAGGCGATGCGCTGCTCGATCACGAGCTCATCGAATATCTTTTAGCGCTCGCCATCCCGAGGCGGGATACCAAGCCGATCGCCAAAAAGCTGATCGCGGAATTTGGCGGCATTGCCGGCGTGCTCACCGCCCCGCCCGAGGCGCTGTTGCGGGTGCAGGGAATGGGGGAGACCTCGGTCGCGGCGATCAAGATCGTGCAATCGGCGGCGCTGCGAATGCTGCGCGCTGAGGTGGCGGACAAGCCTGTCCTCACCAACTGGCAGGCGTTGCTGGATTATCTGCGCGCAGATATGGCGCACCAGCTGATCGAGCGCGTTCGCGTGCTCCATCTCAACACCCGCAATATCCTGATCCGCGACGAACTGATGAGCGAGGGTTCGATCGACGAGGCCGCTGTCTATGTCCGCGAGGTCGTCAAGCGCGCGATCGAGCTCGGCTCGGCCTCGATCATCCTGGTCCATAATCACCCGAGCGGCGACCCTGCGCCAAGCCGCGCCGACATCGACCTTACCCGCCGCATCGCCGAAGCCGCCAAGCGACTGGGCATCACGCTCCACGATCACGTCATCATTGGCACCAAGGGGCATGTAAGCCTGCGCGCCCAGGGGATTATCTGACTGGGTGATTCACGGGGAGAGCAAGAGCCATCGTAAACACAGGCAGACATTGATCAAATGCCGATGAGCTGCTTCTCAATCATAATGCGGCTCGCAGGCAACGCCATCTCTATCGCCATCCATTTCGGTGCGATATCCTGGCTCACCTTTGTAGATCGGTGCTGTTCCGGCAGCACGCGCGTCATTACACCCTCCCCAATGATCGCCGTTTTGAGGTTCACGCTCGCGCTTCAGCCCGCTCGCCACAGCAAGACCTGTGGCGTTTTTAACAAGCGACATTCGCCCATTCGGGCTCGAGGCGACCGTGCCAATGCCGACAACCGCGCCTAGCGCAACCGCTCCGAGGAGTACTGACGTCACAGACAGGCGGTGTTCCGTTCTCATCCCATAAAAATAGACCAACGGAGTAAACAACCTGTTGCGGGGCGGTGGCGGATACACGCCAATTTGAAGCTGATGATCTCGTCATGGATTATGTCGATTGCGTCGCCATCGGCCCGGCAGGCTCAGGTGGCTGACGCACCGAAGCCGAAATGGCGGCAGCCGCGACGCTAGCGCATCGCGGCTGCCAGTTCAGGGCATAGGCCCGTTAGCGTTTACGACTGACCCTTGGCGAGGAAGCCGGTCAGTTCGACCTTCGATACCGTTTTCGACTTGTCGATATCGGCCTGAGCGAAGGCGGAGGCAGTCCATGCCTTCATTTCCTTGCTGCCCGCCTTCAGCGACGCATCACTGGCGGTGCGCAGCGCGACCATCCAAGTCCCGAACTCGGTCGAACTCAGCGCGCCGTCTGCATTCTTGTCATAGGTCGGGAATTCGGTGTCCACGACCTGCGCCACCTTATCCGCCCCGGTTGCGGCAGACGTTGTGTCGGCAGTGGCGGTCGTCGCCTGATCGGCGGCTGATACGGGGTCGTTGGCCGTTGGTGCCGACTGGGCCGGCGCCGCGGCAGAATTGGCGATTGGCGCTGTATCCGTGGTCGGCGCAGTGCTCATTTCACCCTTGGCAGGCTGCGGCTGCTGTTCCTGGGCGATTGCGGGCGCCGACATGATCATTGCGCCGGCCAGAAGTGCATAATTCAACATGGTTTTTCTCCATTTCATCTTCATATCTATTCGGGGGTGATGCCGATTATTCTCAGCGTCGCCACAGCATATTCAACAGGTTAGGCGCCTAAAGGCTGCGACTTCCTGAGATTTGGCGCCACGGCTCGTCCCTGCTAGTTGCCACCTCATCCCGAGTCCGTTCGCAAAAAGCGACGACGTGCGTCATTGCCCCAAGGATTGCCGATGGTTCCGCGTTATTCCCGTCCCGCCATGACCGCGATCTGGGCGCCCGAAAATCGGTTCCGGATCTGGTTCGAGATCGAGGCGCACGCGACCGATGCGCTTGCCGACCTTGGCGTTGTGCCCAAATCGGCGGCGGCGGCCTTGTGGGCGTGGTGGTCGACCAAGCCTGACATCGACGTGCCGGCAATCGATGCGATCGAGGCGGTGACCAAGCATGACGTGATCGCCTTCCTCACCTGGGTCGCCGACCACGTCGGCGATGATGCCCGCTTCATGCATCAGGGAATGACCTCCTCCGACGTGCTCGATACCGCGCTGGCGGTCCAGTTGGCGCAGGCAGCGGACATCCTGATCGCCGATATCGATGCGCTGCTTGACGTGCTCAAGCGCCGTGCGATTGAGCACAAGCTGACCCCGACGATCGGTCGCAGCCACGGCATCCATGCCGAGCCCGTGACCTTCGGGCTTAAACTCGCACAAGCCTATGCCGAATTCGATCGCAACAAGGCACGACTGGTCGCGGCGCGCGCTGACATCGCCACATGCGCCATTTCAGGCGCAGTGGGCACTTTTGCCAATATCGATCCTGCCGTTGAGGCGCATGTCGCGGCAAAGCTTGGCCTCGCCGTCGAGCCGGTTTCGACACAAGTCATCCCGCGCGATCGCCACGCCATGTTCTTTGCAACATTGGGGGTGATCGCCAGTTCGATCGAGCGGCTCGCGACCGAGATCAGGCATCTGCAGCGCACCGAAGTGCTGGAGGCTGAGGAATATTTCGCGCCGGGGCAGAAGGGCTCATCGGCGATGCCGCACAAGCGCAACCCGGTGCTGACTGAGAATCTGACGGGCCTTGCGCGGATGGTGCGTGGCTATGTGACGCCCGCGCTCGAGAATGTGGCGCTGTGGCACGAACGCGACATCAGCCATTCTTCGGTTGAGCGCTATATCGGCCCCGATGCCACGATCACGCTCGATTTCGCCCTGGCGCGGCTGACCGGGGTGATCGACAAGCTGCTGATCTATCCCGAGC
>JBBQAG010000129.1:0-5331 GCA_038315875.1 Sphingomonadales bacterium
TGATGATCAAGCGCTTCACTTTGCTTCTCCCGCTCGGTCGGCCTTTGCAGTCGCTATCGCCTCGCGCACCCGCACCGGCGCCGTCCCGCCCAGGCTGGTGCGGCTGGCGACCGACGCATCGACGCTGAGCACCTTATACACCCGCGCGTCGATCCGCGAATCGATTGCCTGCAACTCGCTCATCGACAACGCATCGAGCGCAAAGCCAAGCTCCTCGGCGCGCTTCACCGCCCGGCCGGTCACATGATGCGCCTCGCGAAAGGGCAAGCCGGCCTCGCGCACCAGCCAGTCGGCAAGGTCGGTCGCGGTCGCAAAACCGGCTTCTGCCGCAGCGCGCATCCGGGCCGCCTTGAAGCGCGCGCTCGCGACCATGCCGGTCATCGCGGCGATCGACAGCGCGAGCAGATCATGCGCCTCGAACACCGGCGGCTTGTCGTCCTGCATGTCCTTTGAATAAGCGAGCGGCAGGCCCTTCATCGTCATCACCAGTGCCGTCATGCAGCCAGCGATGCGCCCCGAATGGCCCCGCACCAGCTCTGCGGCATCGGGGTTGCGCTTTTGCGGCATGATCGAACTGCCCGTCGACCATTGATCGGAAAGCGCGACGAAGCCGAATGGTTGCGATGCCCAGAGGATGAATTCCTCCGCCAGTCGCGAGAGATGGAGGCTCACTTGCGTCGCCGCCATTAGATAATCGAGCGCGAAATCACGGTCAGATACCGCATCGAGCGAATTGCGCGTCGGCGAATCGAACCCCAGCGCCGCCGCCGTCATCGCTCGATCGATTGGAAAGCCTGTGCCGGCGAGCGCAGCACTGCCCAACGGGCATTGATTGCCGCGGGCGCGGGCGTCGGCAAAGCGACTACGGTCGCGCGCGATCATTTCGTGATAGGCCATCAAATGGTGGCCAAGAGTAACGGGCTGCGCGCTTTGCAGATGGGTGAAGCCAGGCATCACGCACTCGGCCTGCTCTTCGGCGCGCAGGATCAGCGCATCCTGAAACGCGGCCAGTGCTGTATCGACCTGATCGATCGCATCGCGCACCCATAGCCGGAAATCGGTCGCGACCTGATCGTTGCGTGAGCGCGCGGTGTGGAGCCGGCCCGCCGTCGCACCGATCTTGTCGGCAAGCCGTGCTTCGGTCTGCATATGGATATCTTCGAGCGCCATGTCCTCGGTGACGCCGTTTGCCGCATAATCGGCAGCAACCGCATCAAGTCCGCGAGCGATTGCGTCTGCGTCTGCCGGCGAGACAATCCCCGTGGCACCAAGCATCGCGACATGCGCCTTCGATGCCGCCACGTCCTGCCGCCACAGCCGCTTGTCGAAAGGGATCGACGCGTTTATCTCTCGCATCACCGCAGCCGGCCCTTCGGCAAAGCGCCCGCCCCACATCGCATTGGAGCCGTCCCCCGACATGTCGTCGCGCCCGCTAATCGCCCTTCTCCTCGTGGCCGGCCTGGTGACCGGCGGTTGCGATAGGCAATCGCCGAAGCCGGAGCAAGCCGCCGTTGCCACGCCCGCACCCAACAGCGCCGCGCCCGCGCCCGACGAGATGCCGCTCGGCAGTGGCGCCGAAAAGGTGGTGCATGAGACAATCGGCACGCTCGATCGCAGTCACAAGGGCGAGGCGGCTCCTGCGCTCGCCTTCAAGGCGCCGGGCGGCAAGAGCGTGACGATCGCCGATTTCAGGGGCAAGCCCGTGCTGCTCAATCTCTGGGCAACCTGGTGCGCACCGTGCGTCGCTGAGATGCCGACGCTCGACCGACTGGCTGGCAAGCTTGACGGCAAGATGACGGTGCTGACCGTAAGCCAGGACCTGGAGGGCGCGGCCAAGGTCGATCCGTTTTTCGCCAAAGCCGGCTTCACGCATCTGAAGCCTTGGCTCGATAGCGATGCCGGGCTGAGCCTTGCCTATCAGGCCAATCTGCCAACGACGATCCTGTTCGACAGCACCGGGCACGAAGTGTGGCGGATGGCAGGCGGGATGGACTGGACCAACACCACCGCTGGCGAGCTGATCGCCGAGGCGCATTGAGACAAATCGAGATAGAGGTTCCCGAAGCATGCCCAAGCTGAAGATCAACGGCATCGATCTCCATTATGAAGAGACGGGTAATCCGGATGCGCCCGCGATCCTGCTGATCATGGGGCTCGGCACACAGCACATCGCCTGGCCCGCGCCGTTCGTCACGGGGCTTGTCGATGCCGGCTTCCGCGTCATCCAATATGATAATCGCGACATCGGCGAATCGAGCTATCTGGACGGGGCACATGCGGTCCACCCAGTGATGGCGATCGCTGCCACCCGTTTTGGCCTGCCCTTTCCGCTGGCATATTCGCTGAAGGATATGGCGGCCGACGCGATCGGGCTGCTCGATGCGCTTGGCATTGGTGCAGCCCATATCGTCGGCGTGTCGATGGGCGGCATGATCGCGCAGCGTGTGGCGATTGCAGCGCCGAAGCGCGTGCTGAGCCTGACCTCGGTGATGTCATCGAGCGGCGCGCGGGGGCTGCCCGGCCCCTCAAGCGCGCTGCGCCAGCGATTGACCGCGCGGCGCCCGGCCAAGCCCGATCGCGCCTGGGCGATCGAGGCGGGCGCCAAGATGCTCGAAATGATCGGCCATCCCGATCCCGTTCGCCCCGCCGATGCGTACCGTGACATGGCGATGCGATCGTTTGATCGCGGGTATAATCCAATGGGCATGCGCCGCCAGCTGCTTGCAATCATCGCCGATCGCGGTCGCGCAGCCGAGCTGGGCCGGATCACCGCGCCGACGCTCGTCATCCACGGCGCCGCTGATCCGCTGGTGCCTGTGGCGTGCAGCGAGGACATCGCCCGCCGGATTCCCGGGGCGCGGCTGGAGATCATTCCCGGCATGGCGCATGATCTGCCGCCATCGAAGGTCCCGCAGATGGTGGCGCTGATCGCCGAGCATGCCGAAGAATCGATTGGGAAGGTCGGCCAGAAGATATCCGCCACCATGAAGCGATAGCTCGATTGGGCGGGCAACACCTGATTGCATCCGTCAGGATATAATCAATGGACTTGGTCCGCGATAAGCGAATTCAGCTAGTCGTTCCGCGCAGTTAACAGCTCGAGCAGCAGCCAGCTAGAACTGGGGAGCGCCGGGCGGATCGAGTACCGGAACGACCACCGATTCTACAACATAGGATGACCTGGTCCTTCGCCGTGAGCCTCTTCTCGGGTTAGAAACGCGGCACAGAGAACTGGTGCGCGGGACCCAGCGCGGCCACGTCGCCCAGCGCCTCTGGCGGACGCCATGTGAACATCTGCACGTCGATGCGGGTGGGCATCAGGTCGACAATGGTGAAGCCGTTCTTTTCTGTGAGGCTGGCGATATCAACCCCTGAAAGCGCCTTGGGCCGTGATGCGATCTCGCCGCGTGCGGCGCTTGGAAAGCCGAGGTCGCCCGTGCCGATCGGCCCTGCAAGAATCGAGGTCATCGGATTTGCCGTCAGATTGAGATCACCGCTCTGAACGATCCGCGATGCCGCGCTCGCATGGAGGTCGCCCGATACCACGACGGCACGGCGTTGCCGCTGGCCGGTCATGGCAGCGACGAGGCGCTGATGCTGATCGAACCAGGATGGGTTCCATTTGTCTTTACCGCCATCGCCATAGCTGCCCTTGCCATTGCCACGATCGGCATACCATTCGCCCCATTTCCCGGCGCCATAGCCGAACGGGACCGATGGCACGTGGATCAGGTGGCGGGTGTCTTCGTGTCGCGTCCGCGCGATGAGCAGATGTTCGGCAGCCGGACTGAGAAAACCGCCGCCGACCGCCGTGCTCAAATCGCGTCGGCAATCATACAGCAGCAGTTCGGCGAGCGCGCCTATCCGTACCCGGGCAACCGACGCGGCCGACGTGGTGCCGAACGCGATTGGGTAGGCGAGTTCAGCTGTCGCTGCCTGCATGGCGCGGGCGAAGCGCGACGGTGGAAAGGTCGCACCCCAGTCGCCCGCAATGTCATTCTCGAAATAATCATGGTCGTCGGCGACAAAGACGGTTGGCACGCCTGCCAGGCGATCGCCATACACCGCTGCGATCTGGCGACGCGCGATGATGGCGAGCGCGCGGGCGTTTACGGCACCGTCGGCAGGGCTCGCCGGGTCGAGCGTCGCCAGCTTGGCGTAGAACGCCTTCATGACATTGATGACGAGCGGGTTGGCATGGACCAGGCTCGATTGCTGGTCCCAATAAAGATGATCGCCATTGGCGACGACGAGATCAGGCGCCAGTGCGAGCGCCCGGTCGAGCAGCGCATGTCGCGACTCAAGGCCCAGAAATGCGGTCTTGCCGGGATAAGACGGGTTGTCGGGATCGCCGCCTGTGCAGGTGTAGAACAGGATGCGGAACCGACCGGGCATCGCCGTGCGCCCTGGGAGTGTCGATATCGACCAGGGTTCGCGCAAGCGCTTGCCGCCGCCGTCGATGAGATCGAGCTGGTAGCGGTGTCCCGGGATGAGGCCGCGGCGCTCGAACCGCCACGCCATGTCGCCGCTCCCGATCGCTCGCCCAGTCGCGGCATGTCCATCGATCATCAGGACCGGCGCGGCAGTCGGAGGGATATTGAGCCAGATCTTCAGCCCGATCGCATCAGGCGCAGCCGAGGCGACGGCATAAGCGAGCTCCGATGTCGCGCCGAAAGCAATGTCCTCCAGCGCCATCGCGGCAAAGGTGGCTGCGCCCATCGCCAGAAAATCGCGGCGGCCAATCAAGCGTGTGTTCCTTCGATGCGGTTCAGGAAATCGCGCAAGGCAAGCGCGACCGGTTCGAGCAGCTCGGGTCCGGTCGCGACGGTGGCGCGGTCGGCGGCAACGTGATGAAGGACGCCAGAGCCGACCAGCCCCGCAAGCGGTGCAAAGCCTGCGGCCGAGATCGTCTTTGCTTCGCCAAAAGCACGCGCGGTTTCAATCGGGGCAACGCCGAGATCGCGCAAACCAGCAAAAGCAGCGGTCAAATGCGGCAGAATCGTCGCTGTTCCGGCGGCCGCGCGCTCGGCGTTGGCGCGGGGCAGCAGGTTAAATGCCGCTGCGTCGCGGGCATAATCATAGGTGGCAAGATTTGCGCCGAGGTGCAGCCAGGTGGCGAGCGCCTTGCCCTGCAACAGGTTGTTATCGGCAAGCGCGGCTTCGAGCCCAGCATGCGCGACTTCATGGCCGCTTGTCGCGAGGAACAGGTAGCTGAGCCGACGCTCGCGCGCGCCTGCCCAATGCGCCAGCGCGCGCCAGAACGCGATCCCGGGCCCGCGTTCGCCGGCGCAGTGCGTCCAGCCGCTCTGCGGTGTCGACACGACGACGAGT
>JBBQAG010000061.1:0-15435 GCA_038315875.1 Sphingomonadales bacterium
GTACTCGCCTCTCGATAACGCCATTGATCGAGATCGCGGTGCTCGGGGTTGCGTTCGCGATCGCCGTGGCGAGCTACATCGTCATCGATCGAGGGGCGGCCAGCCCGACGTTGCTGACGCCGCCGCTGGTTGCGCTGTTGCTGGTCGCCAATCTGTTGCCGGGCATGGCGCTGATGGTGCTGCTTGGCCGGCGGATAGCGATGCGACGTGCGGCGCGATCGCCGGTTGGTGGCGGCGGCCGGCTCCACGTGCGATTGGTTGCGCTGTTTTCGGTAATTTCAGCTGTGCCAACGCTGTTCGTCGTGATCTTTGCCTCGTTGCTCTTTCAATACGGGGTGGGCTTCTGGTTTTCGGACCGCGCGCGCGGCGTGCTTGAGAACGCCTCGCTGCTGGCGCGTGAGAATTTCCAGGCCGAGCTGGATCGAGTCGACCGTGAGACGGTGACGATGCGGGGCGACCTGTCGAACTTTTTGCGCACCCAGAAGGGTAGCAGCCCCGAATTTGCGCAATATTTCGCCTTCCAGGTGTTCAGGCGTGAATTGTCGGAAGGACTGATCGTTCAGATCGGTCCCGATCGCGTCTCTCACCGCCTGATCATGGTCAATCCCTATGACCGTGATGATCTGGACAGGTTGATCACGCCGGCAATGATCGACAAGCTGCGCAATGGCACAAAGAGCGTTGTGGTAAGGGGGAAAGATCGCGTTGGCGTGGTGACAGCGCTCGATCCGCAGAATCAGACCTATCTCTATGCCGCACGCGTGTTCGACCCGAAGTTCGATATGCAGCTCAGGCGGGGCGAAGCGATCATTGGCGATTATCGCTCGTTGCTCGATCGATCGCGGACACTGCAGCTCCAATTCAATGCAGTGCTTCTGCTCGTATCGCTGTTGATCGTGGCGCTCGCGGTCTGGTTCGCGCTCGAGGTGGCAGATCGTCTCGTGCGACCGGTTGGCGAACTGGTCGATGCCGCCCGCCGGGTCGCCGATGGCGATTTGGCGGTCCGCGTGCGACAGCCGCGATCACGCGACGAGATCGGGACGCTGGCCGCCGCCTTTAATGCAATGACAGGTCGGCTGCAGGAACAGACTGGCGCATTGGTCGCCGCCAATGATCAGCTCGACAACCGCCGCGCGCTGATTGAGGCGGTGATGTCCGGCGTCACGGCAGGCGTGATCGCGGTGGATGGCGATCGGCGGATCCGGCTGATCAACAGTTCGGCGGCCAGCCTGCTGGGTACGAGCGGTCATAGCCCCGTTGGCGAGGCCTTGAGCGAAATAGCGCCCGAGCTCGATGCGCTGCTCGATAGCGACGCCCGTGAATCAGTGATTCAGGTGACGCCCCGCGGCGAAACGCGCACGCTGGCAGTGAAGATCGCGCGGGCCGATGCCGGACCGATCCTGACCTTCGACGATATCACCCAGCAATTGCTCGATCAGCGCCGCGCCGCCTGGTCCGATGTCGCCCGGCGAATTGCCCATGAAATCAAGAACCCGCTCACCCCGATCCAGCTCGCCGCCGAACGGCTGCGCCGTCGCTATGCCAAGCAGATCGAGAATGACGACGGCACCTTTGTTCGCCTGACTGACACGATTGTCCGCCAGGTCGGCGATCTCCGCCGGATCGTCGACGAGTTCTCGTCGTTCGCGCGGATGCCAAAACCCGTGTTTCGTGAAGAATCGCTGCTCGATATCGGGCGGCAGGCGCTGTTCCTGCATGAGGTGGCGCATGGCAATATCCGCTTTCACCTCGTGCACGAAGATCCAACGCCGTCGCTGGTCTGTGATCGCCGCCAGATCGGCCAGGCATTGACCAATATCGTCAAGAATGCGGTGGAAGCGATCACCGCGCGCGGCGATGACGCGGAGGGCGATGTGACGATGACGATCGGCGAGGGGGAAGGGCGCCAGGTTTGTATTGCGCTGGCAGACACTGGCGTTGGCCTGCCGCTTGAACGAGACCGCATCGTCGAACCTTATATGACCACGCGGGCGCGGGGGACCGGGCTTGGGCTAGCGATCGTCAAGAAGATCGTCGAGGAGCATTTCGGCACGATGACCTTTGCCGATCGGGACGGTGGCGGCACCGTCGTCACGATGATCTTCGATGCCGGTACGCTCGCCCTCCTCGACACAGGGGCCGATCACCACGCCGACAGCGGCGAGGACAGCCGTCCTGCCGCCCTAACCAGACATCGGAACAGCTGAGCCATGGCGATCGACATCCTCGTCGTCGACGACGAACAAGATATTCGCGAGCTTGTCGCCGGCGTGCTTGAAGACGAAGGCTATGAAACGCGCACCGCCGCCGACAGCGACGCCGCGCTTGAAGCAATTGCCAGCCGGCGCCCGTCGCTGGTTTTGCTCGACGTCTGGCTGAAGGACTCGCGGCTGGACGGTCTGGAATTGCTCGATGAGCTCAAGCGCCGTGATCCGACGATTCCGGTGCTGGTGATATCGGGGCATGGCAATCTCGATACCGCCGTTTCGGCAATCAAGCGTGGTGCCGCTGATTTCATTGAAAAACCGTTCGAGGCCGAGCGGCTCTTGCTCCTGGTCGAGCGCGCGACCGAGACCGAGCGATTGAAGCGCGAAATCGCATCGTTGCGTGCCGCTGCTGGCCGCGAGGACGAATTGACGGGCAGTTCGGCGGCAATCAACAGCGTGCGCGCGACGTTGAAGCGCGTCGCCTCGACCGGCAGCCGGGTGATGGTGATGGGCGGCGCGGGTGTGGGTAAGGAGGTCGCGGCACGCCTTCTCCACGCCTGGAGTCAACGCGCCGATGCTCCCTTTGTCGTCGTCAGTGCCGCACGAATGACGCCTGAGCGAGTGGAGGAGGAATTGTTCGGCGTCGAAGAAGGCGGGGACGTTGTACGCCCCGGTCTGCTCGAACAGGCGCATGGCGGCACGCTGTTTCTCGACGAAATCGCCGATATGCCAATCGCAACGCAGGCGCGGATCCTTCGCGTGCTTACCGACCAAAGCTTTACGCGCGTTGGTGGTCAGCGGATCGTCCGCGTCGACGTGCGCGTCGTTTCGGCAACCGGTCGCGATCTGACCGAGGAAATTGCCGAAGGGCGCTTCCGCGAGGACCTTTATTATCGGCTCAACGTCGTGCCAGTGGTCATTCCCGGATTGGCCGAACGGCGAGAGGATATCCCAGCGCTGGTCGCGCATTTCGTCGCGCATTATGCCGCGCAGCGGCGCGTGCCGACACCCGAAGTCGCGCCCGATGCCATGGTCGCGCTGCAATCCTATGAATGGCCTGGCAATGTCCGGCAACTGCGCAACATCGTCGAGCGCACCGTCATCCTTGCACCAGGGGACCGGATCGGGCGGATCGATATGGACCTCCTGCCCGCCGAAGTACTCGGCGATCAGGCAAATATGGGCGGAGGTGGGGGCACCACCTCGATCATGGGGGCACCCTTGCGCGAGGCACGCGAAAGCTTCGAGCGCGAATATCTGCGCGTTCAGATCAGGCGTTTTTCCGGGAACATTTCACGCACTGCAACCTTCATCGGCATGGAACGATCAGCGCTGCACCGAAAGCTGAAACTGCTTGGAATCACCGAAAGCAAGGGTGACGAGGAGTGAGGTCGTTACGAGACGATACCGACGCAGCTATGGACGCGCCGACAATCGCTACCTAGATTATACGCGTCCGCCACAGCGGTTGCATTCGACACCGGATACCGGTGCATTGCGAGGGTATGCCTCGCCAAAAAGAAGGATAACCTCATGCCCGATAAGCAAACATCGCTTCAGGATCTGTTCTTGAATGCGCTGCGCCGATCGAAGGCTCCGGTGACGATGTTCCTCGTCAAGGGCGTCAAATTACAGGGCATCGTTACCTGGTTCGACAATTTCTCTGTCTTGCTCCGCCGCGACGGACAATCCCAGCTGATCTACAAACATGCCATTTCCACGATCATGCCGTCAGGCCCGATCGATATCGCCGCGATTCTGGAGGCGATGGGCGAGGCGCAGAAAAAGGCACCACTGCTCCAGGAAATTTTTCTCAATGCCGTTCGCAAATCGAACGAGCCAGTCACGATGTTTCTTGTCAACGGCGTCATGCTGCAAGGACATATCTCTGCTTTCGATCTGTTTTGCATGCTCCTCCAGCGCGATGGCATGGCGCAATTGGTGTACAAGCACGCCGTGTCCACGGTTCAACCAGCCTACCCACTAAATTTGGCTGAAGAATCAACTGATTCAGACGATGATTGACCAAAGGCTTTGAACACCAATAGCTTTGAACAGGGCGGGTTCGAGCGCGACCGCGGCGAATTTGCCCGCGGCGCCCGCGCCATCGTCGTGCTTCCCGAACAGGGGATTGCGGCGCGCGACAGCGACGCTCGGCTGGCCGAGACAGCGGGGCTCGCCGCCGCGATCGGATTGGTGGTGGTCGACAAGGTCGCGATCCGGGTCCGCGATGCCAAGCCGGCAACGCTGATCGGCAGCGGCCAGATCGAAGCGCTTGCCGCCAATGCCCGGATGGAAGAAGCGCAGCTGATCATCTTCGATGCATCGCTCACCCCGGTTCAGCAAAGAAACCTCGAAAAGGCGCTCGAGGCGAAGGTGATCGATCGCACTGGGCTGATCCTTGAAATCTTCGGTGAACGCGCCGCGACTGCCGAAGGACGGCTGCAGGTGGAGCTGGCGCACCTCGACTATCAGGCGGGCAGGCTGGTGCGCAGCTGGACCCATCTCGAGCGCCAGCGCGGCGGCTTCGGTTTTTTGGGTGGCCCTGGCGAAACCCAGATCGAAGCCGATCGGCGGCTGATCCGCGACCGGATGGCCCGGCTTCGACGCGAGCTCGATTCGGTCAGCCGAACGCGCAGCCTTCACCGCGATCGGCGCCAACGCGCCCCATGGCCAGTGATTGCACTGGTGGGCTATACCAATGCCGGAAAGTCCACGTTATTCAATCGCTTGACGGGCGCTGACGTCATGGCGGAGGATCTGCTCTTTGCGACGCTCGACCCAACACTGCGCCAGATTTCCCTTCCCGGCATCGACAAGGCGATATTGTCGGACACGGTGGGGTTCGTCTCGCAGTTGCCGACGCAGTTGGTCGCCGCGTTCAAGGCGACGCTAGAGGAGGTGGTTTCCGCCGATCTGCTGATCCATGTCCGCGACATTGCCCATCCCGATACCGAGGCGCAGCGCGCCGATGTCGAAAAAGTGCTGCAGGATATTGGCGTAACAGCGACGACGCCGCGGTTCGAGGCCTGGAACAAGCTTGACCTGATCGATGCGGCGGCGCGCGCCGACCTGATCGAATTGGCGGCGCGCCGGGCCGATGTTCGCTTGATATCGGCGCTTGACGGGGAAGGGGTGCCGGCCTTGCTCACCGACGTTGCAGCCCGGCTGACCGAGGCGCACAGGCGCTATATTATCACGCTCGCGGCCGCCGACGGCGCTGGTGCGGCGTGGCTGCATGCCCACGGCGAAGTGCTCGACCAGGCCGTTGATGCCGACCGCGCGACCTATGAAGTGCGTCTGGCCGAGCGCGATTTCGAGCGGTTCCACCAACGCGGGGGGTGAGTTCAGGCTTCCTGCGCCTTTGCGGCCTGCCATAAAGTTTCCTTGGCCGCGAGATCGAGATCGGTAAAAGCTGCTCCGGCATCGATCTCCATTGCCCTGAAACGACGTTCGAACTTGGCATTGCCACTGCGCAGCGCGGCTTCGGGATCGATTCCGAGATGCCGCGCCCAATTGACGACGGTGAACAACAAATCGCCGATTTCCCCGGGCTGATCAACGGGATCGGCGGCTTCGATTTCGGCGATCTCTTCATCGATCTTGGCGCGTGCGCCACTTGGATCGGGCCAGTCGAAGCCAAGCCTGGCTGCACGTTTCTGGAGCTTTTCGGCCCGCATCAACGCTGGCAAGCCGAGCGCGACGCCGTCCATTGCGCTATCTGCCCCCTTTGCCGCCCGTTCTTCGGCCTTGATTTGTTCCCATAGGTGAGGGCCGCCGCCATCGCCGAAGATGTGCGGGTGGCGACGCTCCATCTTGTCGCTGATCGCGGCAATGACATCGGCGAGCGTAAAATGGCCAGCTTCCTCAGCTATCCGACTGTGAAACACGACCTGGAGCAGCAGATCACCGAGCTCATCCTTGAGATCGGCCATATCGGCGCGCTGGATCGCATCGGCGACCTCATGCGCTTCTTCGATCGTGTATGGGGCAATCGACGCGAAATCCTGCGCAAGATCCCATTCGCACCCATGCTCAGGATCGCGCAGCCGCGCCATGATGGTTACCAGCCTATCAATCATGGGAGGGGGTCCTCTGCCCGGCTCAAGTGAAGTCCGATAATATACATTATGTTAAATATGTGATCATTGCTTCGAGCGCGGCTCAAGGATCATCCGATCCCCCTCGACGCGCCAACTCTTCAGCGAGGACAGGAAATTCATCCCGATCAGCCCGTCGCCAAAGCTGGGCGCGACGCTTACACTCAGATCGGTCGCGTGAATTGGCCCGACATCAAAGGCCGCCGCAGTCGCGCGCTTAGCCGTCACCGTGCCGTTGGCGGTTTCGACGATCGTTCCGAACGGATCGTCAACGTCGATCGCAGCGGCTCGCGCGGTCGCATCCGAGATCGCCGTTACGGTCGCGCCGCTGTCGATCAGCATCCGCTGGCGGTGGCCGTTGATCGATACATTAGCCCAGAAATGGCCGTCAGGTGCTCGCTGGATGATGACCGTGCCGCCGTTGACCTGCTCGCTGGCCAGCCCGAGCGCGATTGGCACATCGGCCAGCCGAACGCCGTTGCGCTGCGCTGTCGTTACCGCCAGCAATGCAACCGCAAATATCGCCAGCCAGCTGGCCGCCATCTTCACAGTCGATGCAATTGGCAGGCGCCGCACCACCAGCGCGCTCAACGGCAGCATCAGCATCAGCGCCAGCATGGCGGCGGAAAAGCCGGTGTCGCCGCTCATGCCTTCAACTCCAAGCCGTCATAACCCGGTTCGACGCCCAATGGCAGTTCAGCCGCCAATGTCGCATAGTCCAGCGTTTGGTCCATATGAATGATCGCCGCCGCGACGGGCTTCAATTCGCCAATCCAGCCAAGCGTCGCTGCCAGATGCGAATGCGTGGGATGTGGCGCCCGGCGTAGCGCATCGACAATCCAGACGTCGAGACCGCGATAGATTTCTGCCATCCTGGGCGTCACATCATGGAAATCGGTCGCATAGCCGATCGCTCGATCACCGGCTTCGAAGCGCAGCCCGGCCGATGTAATCGTCCCGTGCGGCTGATCCGCCACCAATACGCTGATATCGCCTATCGTCAGCTCGTCCGGCAGCAATTCGATCGTCGCTGTCGCTGGATAGCCAGCAATCCCGGAAAACACATAAGGGAAACGGGCCGTAAGCGCCGCCATCGTTGCTGGACGCGCAAAACCCCGTACCGGCGTGCCGCGGGCGTGGAACAATTGCCGCAGGTCATCGATGCCGTGGCAGTGATCGGCATGATCATGCGTCCAGATGACGGCATCGATGTCGGCGACCCCTGCTGCGAGCAACTGCTCGCGCATGTCGGGACTGGTATCGACCAGGATCCGGGTCGCGTCAGTCTCGACCAAGACAGAGGCACGCGTGCGCCGATTGCGGGGCTCTGACGGGTCACAAGCGCCCCAGTCATTGCCGATGCGCGGTACGCCTGACGACGTCCCTGATCCCAGGATGCGCGCCTTCATGATGCCGTTTTGGTAAACAATCGGTGAAAATTGTCGGCGGTCGCCCTACCCAGCCTCATGACGTCAACGCCACGCAAGGTCGCAAGAAAGCGCGCGGTATCGGCGACGAATGCGGGCTCTCCGGTCTTCCCCCGATGTGGCACAGGCGCCAGAAACGGCGAGTCGGTTTCGATCAACAGCCGGTCGATCGGCAGGCGGGCTGCGGTTTCCTGCAGGTCCTTGGCGTTCTTGAAGGTAACGATCCCGGAGATCGAAATGTAAAAACCCAGCTCCAGCGCAATATCGGCAAAAGCACCGCTCGCAGTGAAACAATGGATCACACCGGGAAAGCTGCCCTCGCCCATTTCCTCGCGCAGGATCGCGGCGGTGTCGTCTTCGGCATCGCGGGTGTGGACGATGATCGGCAAGTGCGTCGCGCGCGCAGCGGCGATGTGCGCGCGGAAACTCGTTCGCTGCCGTTCGCGGTCGCTGTGATCGTAAAAATAATCGAGGCCAGTCTCGCCAATGCCGACAATGCGCGGATGCGCGGCCCGCTCGACCAGCTTGGCAGTATCGATATGGCCATGCGCGTCTGCCTCATGCGGATGGATGCCCACTGTCGCCCACACATCATCTTCGCGTTCGGCGATCGCGATAATGTCGTCCCATTCGCTTTCGCGCGTCGCGATTGTCAGCATCGTCTCCACACCAGCAGCCCGCGCACGCTCGAGCACTTGCTGCTGTTGTTCGGCCAAGCCTTTGTAATTAAGATGACAATGGCTGTCGATGAAGCTCACGCCTCAGCCTCCACGGGTACATCGAGCCGGGGAAATAGCGGCACCGGTTGAAGGATGCGGAAATCGCTTTCGGCCACTTCAGAATACCAATGGCTGGCGATGCCCTCCGCGTTTCGAAGCTTCTCCTCAACGCCCATCGCATCGAGCAGCCGTATGGCGCTGGTCGGGATCACGGGTGAGATGGCAACCGCCAGCTGCGCGATGCAGATATACAGCGTGGCAAGCACCGTCTCCATCCGATCGGGATCGGTCTTGCGAAGCGCCCAGGGAGCTTGCTCATCGACATAGGCATTGCAGGCAAACACCGCCTGCATCCAGCTCTCTGTCGCTTGGGATAGCGCCAGCTCTTCAAAGGCGCGCGGCATGACGCTGTTCACGGCATTCCCCACCACCGCGAACAACGCCTCATCGGCAGCGTTGTGGCCGTGGATCGCGGGCAGATGCGCATCGCAATTCTTGAAGATTTGGGAGAGCGTGCGCTGCGCCAGATTGCCGAAGCTGTTCGCCAGATCGGCATTGGCCCGCGTCACGATCGCCTCGGGCGAATAGCTGCCATCATGCCCGAAACTGATGTCGCGCAGCAGGAAATAGCGCAGTGCATCAACCCCATAGGCCTCTGCAAGGGCGATCGGATCGGCGGCATTGCCCGCGGACTTGCCCATCTTGGCGCCATCGCGCGCGAGGACGAAGCCATGGCCGAACACCGCCTTGGGCAGCGGCAGCTTGGCTGACATCAGGAACGCAGGCCAGTAAACCGCGTGGAAACGCACGATATCCTTGCCAATCAAGTGCAGATCGGCCGGCCAGCGCTTCACGAACTCGCCATGCGCATCATCTGGATAGCCAAGCCCAGTAATGTAGTTGGTGAGCGCATCGACCCACACATACATTACGTGCCCCGGGCTGCCCGGTACCGGCACGCCCCAGTCGAAACTGGTACGCGACACCGACAGATCGGAGAGCCCGCCCTCAACGAAGCGCATGGTCTCGTTGCGGCGACTATCGGGCTGGATGAAATCGGGGTTGGCCGCATAATGATCCAGCAGGGGTTGCTGATATTTCGAGAGACGAAAGAACCAGGTTTCCTCGGCGGTCCAGTCGACCGGCGTACCTTGGGGAGACAGTTTGACGCCGCCTTCCCCGTCAACCAACTCCTTCGCGTCGTAAAACGCTTCGTCGCGTACCGAGTACCAGCCCTCATATCTGTCGAGATACAAGTCATCCGCATCGGCCATCGCCTGCCACAAAGCCTGGCTTGCGGCGTAATGATCAGCATCGGTGGTGCGAATGAACCGATCATAGCTGATATTCAATGTGTCAGCCATTTCACGGAAATAGCTCGACATTTCCGTGGCTAGTTCGCGCGTCTCCATGCCCCGGTTACGCGCTGTCTGGACCATTTTCAGCCCGTGTTCGTCAGTGCCCGTCTGAAAGCGCACGTCGCGGCCCTGCTGGCGGTGGAAGCGCGCAATGGCGTCCGCCGCGATCGCTTCATAGGCATGGCCGATATGCGGCCGTCCATTGGGATAGTTGATCGCGGTGGTGATATAGTAGGGTTCGGCCATGCCCGGTCCCTAGAACATCGCCGGACGCAATTGAAGCCTAGACAATCGCCAGTTTTGCAACCAGACCGGCCATCTCATAGACCGTCGCCTGCTGATCAAGCGAGAGCGCGCGGGCACTGATCGCCAGCGCACGGGCGCTATCATAGGCATCAAGAGCGTTCTTCAAGGGGTCTCCGGATCGATCGGCGCTGGCTGATGCGATGAAATTCGGGACGCGATCCAGAAAGGCTTCGTAGCGCGGTTGCGCGGCCTTCAGCGAGAGCGCCTTTGCGAGCTTGCTTCGCTCGGCATTGCCTGGATCCCCGCTGCGCGCAATTGCCGTCATGACGTCATCAAGCGCCGCCATATCGAGCCCGGCATAGCCAAGCGCACGGCCCGGCGACCCGTCGCCGGCACGGATCAGCGCTTCGCTTTCGGCAACGCTTGCACCCGGCAAGACGCGCTGCAGCACCCGCTTCATCGCCTCGTCGTCAAGCGGATCGAACCGCAGCCGGCGGCAGCGAGATCGTATCGTCGGCAACAGGCGGCCCGGCGAGTGGCTGATCAGCAGGAATATCGTCCCTGCCGGCGGCTCTTCGAGGTTTTTGAGCAAAGCATTTGAGGCGCCGGGCCGTTCGAGATCGTCGACCGCGTCGATCAACACCACCCGGCGCGGCGACATCGACGGTGTGGTCGCGAACATCGGCATGAGCGCGCGCACCTGTGCGATCACGATCGAGCGGGCCAGGTCCTGACCGGGTTTCTCGGCATCCTTGGGCAGGCGCACGAGCTCACGATAATCTGGGTGCGATCCGGCGGCGATCATCGTGCGCGTTCGGTCATCCTCGGAGACATCGAATCCGGGCGTCAGCACGCCGGGTCGCGCCGCCTCTGCAAGCATGCGGCATGCAGCAATTCTGGCGAAGCTTGCCTTGCCAACGCCCTGTGGACCAGTGAACAGCCACGCGTGGTGGAGCGAGCCGCTCGCCATGGCGGCAAGGAAGGCTGCATGCGCAGCGGCGTTGCCCTCGGGCATGGTCATGGCATCAGATCGCCAAGCGCATCGATGATCGCCTGGTGCACTGCATCTGCGGTCTGCGCTGCGTCGATCAACCGGCAGCGATCGGGCTCCTCGATGGCAAAGCGTCGGAACGCTGCCGCCACATCGCTGTGGAAGCCATCGCTGCGTGCAGCGAAACGATCGGCCGCCGCACCGTCGCGCGCACTGGCACGCGCGCGACCTTCGCCAATCGGCAGATCGAGGATCAACGTTCGATCGGGCAACAAGCCACCCGCGCCGAACCCGTGCACCGCCAGGATCGCTGCATCATCGATTCCCCCCGCCACCCCCTGATAGGCGCGCGTGCTGTCGATATAACGATCGCAAATCACCCAACGGCCCGCTATCAGCGCCGGTCTGATCCGCTTCTCGACGAGATCTGCCCGGGCGGCTGCGAACAGCAGCGTTTCGGCGTGCGCGCCCCAGCGGGCGACGGAACCCTGCATCAGCAATCCACGGATTGCTTCGGCGCCCTCGGTGCCGCCCGGCTCGCGCGTCACCAGCGTTTCGATGCCGCGCTTTGCCAGCGCCTCAGCAAGCATGCCTGCCTGGGTGGATTTGCCCACCCCTTCCCCGCCTTCGAGCGAGATAAAACGCCCAGAGGGAATCGCTGCCGTCACATCCCGAACAACGAGAGCAAACCAGCCCAGGCGCGTCCGAAAAATCCGGCCAGCGGCACATCCGTCTCGGCGACGAGCGGCAGGCGTTGCGGCTGCATGTCGGGTGTCATCACCACAAGGTCGGCGATGTGCTGCCCTGCCTTGATCGGCGCCTTGATCGGCCCGTCATACACCACCCGCAACTGCAGATCACCAGCGACTCCGCCCGGCAGCGTCGCTGTCAGGTCGCGCGGAGCGATCAGGTTGACCTTGCTGGCTGCACCAAGCTGAACCTCGGCGGTTTCCACCTTATGTCCCTTGGCGACGATTGGCTTTACCTGCCACGCCCGAAAGCCCCAGTTCATGAAGCGCACCGATTCCTCGATACGCTGATTGAAGCTGGTCAACCCGGCAACCACCATCACCAATCGGCGGCCATTCTGCTCGGCCGAGCCGGTAAAGCCATAGCCCGCTTCATCGGTGTGTCCGGTCTTCAGGCCGTCGGCGCCTGCAACCCGCCCGAGGAGTGGATCACGATTGGCCTGGGTAATTGCCTCGCCCGACCCAAGCGTCTTGCCCCAAGTGAAATTCGTCCGCGAATAGAATTGCTTGTAGAGTTTCGGGTGGTTCTGGATCGTCGCGGTTGCAAGATGCGACAGATCACGCGCGGTGACATAAGTGACGCCGCCATCGGGCCAGCCATTGGACGTGCCGAAATGGCTGTTGGAAAGGCCGATCCGCTTCGCCTGATCATTCATCCGCTGGACAAACGCTTCCTCGGTGCCCGCAATCCCCTCCGCGAGGACGACGCACGCGTCATTGCCCGATAGCGTGATGATCCCATACAACAGATTGGCGACGCTCACATTCTCATTGGGTGAGAGGAACATCGTCGAACCCGCTGCTGGGCCATGCCATTTTGCCCAGGTTTCAGGGCGCACCGTAAATGTTTGATTGAGCTTCAACTCGCCACGCTGGATCATGTCGAAGGCCACATAGACCGTCATGATCTTGGCAAGCGATGCCGGCGGCATCCGCCGATCGGCGTCCTTGGAATACAGGACCGCGCCAGACGACAGATCCTGCATGAACGCAACCGGTGCCGGCGTATCGAAGGGCGGCACGGCGGCAAGCGCGGGAACCCCGGCCAACCCAAGAATCAGCGATAATGCTGGAAGATATTTTTTCATAAAGTCGGCAGTTTCCGTACGCTAATGGTTACTCTTCGGCGATGACCCGGGCATCTTCATAGCCGCCCCGAGCCGCCTGGTCACGCGCGCGCGCTGCCGATGCGCGATCCGGAAAAGGCCCGAGCCGAACACGGTAGATCGATCCTGCCGACAGCACCGATCCGCCAACGCTCCGCGCCAGCGATTGCGCGCGATCACGGTTGGAAATCGCTGCGAGCTGCACATAGAAACCGCTGCCGGCTGCCGTCGCCGGGGCGCGCGCGGGCGTGGCATAGCTCGCACCGGCGCGAATCGGCGGTCGCGCCGCAGGGGTGATTGCCGCACGCCTGCCCGGCAGGCGCTTGCGCAGCGCGGATAACAATACCGCCGGAGTATCGATGCGCGGGGAAGCACTTCGCCCCTCACGCAATGCGGTCTGGTCTGGACCCGGCGGATCGACCTGTCGCACGCGCACCGCGGCAATCCCCGCCCGATCGACGCCTAGCAGCTGGGCAGCGCCACGTGACAGATCGAGCACGCGATCCTGGCTTACCGGACCCCGATCGTTGATGAGTACGAGGATCGTTTTGCCGGAATCGAGCGACGTCACCTCGACAAAACTTCCCATCGGCAGGCTGGAATGCGCTGCCGTGATCGCTCTTGGATCAAACGGCTGCCCGGAAGCGGTGCGGCCACTTCCCATTTCCTCGCCATACCAGCTGGCGTAGCCGACCGCATCATAGCGACGTTCTCCTGGCGTCGCCTGCGATGTGCCGCGCGGACCGGTACCGACGGGCGGGGCGCCGGGCGGCAGCGCATCGGCGTCAGGGGGAAAACGATCACGCACACCGCGATCCGGGGGTTGAGCGCGGGGTTGATCGATCGCTCGTGGATCATCGACCGGCGACAAGCCTGGCGAGCCCTCCAGCCCGCGTCCGCCGCCGCAGCCGGCAACCAGCGTGAGCGCCGCGAGCGCGGCGAGCCGTTCAAGGCGCAGCAGGCGATTAATGCTCGACGGCATCGGCCAGCAAACCCACCGAAAGTGCATAGAAATTGGAGCAATTATAGTCGAGAATCACGCGGTAGTTGCCAGTCAGCAAATAAGCGGTCTTGCCCACACCATCGGGCTCAAGCAACGTCGCCTGCACCTGATCGCCAGGCCAGGCCTTGTCGAGCGGAACGATACCCATCGCACGCCACTCAGCCATCGTGCGCCAGCCACTGTGGCGGTCGAACACACGAGCGCACCGCGGCGCCGTCGATCGATTGGCGACGCTCGTCCGGTCAAAGCCTGCCGGCACCGATACCGCCAGGCCCCAGGGCTGACCCGCGCGCCATCCGGCATTGACGAAATAATTGGCGATTGACGCCAGCGTATCGGCGTCGCTGTTCCAGATATCGGCCCTGCCATCGCCATCGCCGTCGCGGGCAAGCCGAAGATAGATCGAGGGCAGGAATTGCGGATTGCCGGTTGCCCCTGCCCAGCTTCCCTTGAGTTGTGCACGCGGCACGCCGCGATCGATCATCTCCAGCGCCGCCAGAAATTCACCGCTGAACAATTCGCGCCGACGCCCTTCATAGGCGAGAGTGGCAAGCGCGCCGGGCAAATCGAAATTGCCCGTCACATCGCCGTAATTGGTTTCGTGACCCCAAATCGCCACCATGACCGATTCGGGCACCCCGGTTTCGCGTTCGATGCGCGACAGCCGCGTCCGCTGCGTGAGATAGACGCTGCGACCCCGGCTGATCCGCGACGCATCGACATGGCGGCGGCGATAGGGCTCAAAATCGGGTATCGGCGCATTCGGATCGCTCCCCGGCTGCGCGCGATCAAGCTCGATCACCCGGGCACTGAACGTCAGCGTCGGCAGCACCGCGTCGATCGTCGCCCTGCTGATCCCGCGCGCTTCTGCCTGCTGCCGCAACGTGCCAAGATATGATTGAAAGCCGGCCTCGTCCTGTGCCGCAGAGGGTGTCGACCACGCCAGACCGGCCATGATCGCCATCACGACCGCTTGAGATCGCGCGCTTCGGATTTTGATCGTTCTGGATTTGATTGGCCATCCCCTCATCCAGTGAGCATTGCCACAGCCGCGCGGCGACATGAACCCCCCATTGCCTTGGCTCTTGCACAAAAGATCGCAGACGACATAAGCGCAGCTATGCGGACAGGTGGCCGAGTGGTTTAAGGCAGCGGTCTTGAAAACCGCCGTGGGTGCAAGCTCACCGTGGGTTCGAATCCCACCCTGTCCGCCACGAAAGACCCCCCCGGCCCCTCGTCAGCCCGCGACCCTATCCAAAAGCGAAGGTTTTCCGCCAAAAAACGCGCCGACCTTTTCTAGAGTGTTGCAAATCGGCGCGTCATGATTCAAAGCCTTATGAGGGGCAGATGGGGATAGGCGATGCCGGTAGTTGCTCAGGAACTGGGGACGAAGGAACTGAACGCCTGGATCGCTGAGGCCATCCAAACGATGCGTGAAAAGGCTCAAAAGCACAGCACGCGCATCGCCGTAGGCGGGCGACCGGCTGGCCTGATGGTGCAGGTGACGCCAGCCGGATCGGCATCTTGGA
>JBBQAG010000138.1:0-4657 GCA_038315875.1 Sphingomonadales bacterium
CATCCAGGCTCATCGGCAACAGGAAGCCGGCGCCCCAATCACCCGCGCCGATCGCGGAGCCGCCGGTTGGCGCGGTGCCATAGGGAAGCGCTGCAATCGAAAAACCGCTCCCATCGGGGCTCACCAAATTGATCTTTGCGCCAAGGAACACGTCACCCACGCCGCCGGACCGCGTCACTGCACCGGTCAACTTGTCGCGCGTGCGGACATGGCCATAGGGCGTCCAGCCAATCTCCACTTCGACATTCTTGGTCAGGCCAACCCGCACCAGCGTATTGCCAGCAGTCACCGTATCAGTGCGAGACCCAAGGGTATCTTCGACCTTCCAGTCGGCCAGCGCGGCCTCGGCTGAGATCCGTCCCGGGGCAATCGTGCACGCCGGGGTCCCGAGCCCTGGCCGGGCCGGGCAATAATCGCGTTCCTCGCCAAATGCGGGCGTCGTCAACGCCAGCGACACCAAAAGGAAAATCCGCCGCATTGCCCCATACCCCCGAATTCGTCTCGCGTGCCGCTATCGGCATGCCCTAACATATTCGAGCTTAACGGATTGTTGCCCAAGTCGGCGCGTGATCGCTCGCCTTTTCCCGGCCTCGATAGTCCTTGTCGACTCCGGCATCAATCAGTGCGTCCGCGGCTTGCGGGCTGAGCAGCAGGTGGTCGATACGAAAGCCGGCATCGCGTTGCCAGGCGCCTGCCTGATAATCCCAGAATGTCCAAATACCGCCACCGGGATGGCGCGTGCGCAGCGCATCGGTCCACCCCTGCGCCACCAAGGCCCGAAATCCGGCGCGGCTCTCAGGCTGCATCAACGCATCGCTCGCCATCGCCGAAACCGAAAAGGTATCGTCATCGTTCGCGATGACGTTGTAGTCGCCTGCCAGCACGGCCGGTCGCTCCTCGGCAAGCAGCGCGCGCGCGCGGCGCGCGAGCCGATCGATCCAGCGCAACTTGTAATCGAATTTGGGGCCTGGCTGCGGATTGCCGTTGGGCAAATAGATCGATGCAATGATCACGCCGCCGACCTCAGCCTCAAGATACCGGCTGTGCTCGTCTTCGGGCTCGCCCGGCAGCCCGCGCAGGCGTTCGACCGGATCGATACCCTTGGCGAGCACCGCAACGCCGTTAAAGCCCTTTTGTCCGTGCCATAGCGCCCCGTAGCCGGCGGCACGGATGTCAGCCTCGGGAAAAGTCTCGTCGCTCGATTTGAGCTCTTGCAGGCATAGGACGTCGGGGGATTGCTCAGCCAGATATTCGATCAGCCGGGGCAGCCGCGCCTTGATGCCGTTGACGTTGTAGGTGACGATCTTCAAGCGGATTAAACCGAAAAGCTCGATCCGCACCCACAGCCCGATGCCGCCTGGGGATTATCGACGCGAAAGGCGGTGCCGCCAAGTGTTTCGACGAAATCCACCGAGCAACCGCGCACCAGATCGAGGCTCATCGCATCGACGATGAGCTTGGCTTCGCCCTGAACAGCCACGGCGTCGTCGGCTTCGATCTCGTTGGCAAGCTCGAACTTATACTGAAATCCGGAGCATCCCCCGCCATCGACCGATAACCGCAAGATCGCCGGTTTATTCTGGCGCTCGGCAATCGCCGCGACGCGCGCGGCAGCGGATGCGGTCAGCGTGACTTTGGCGTCGTCTAAAATCGTCATGCTGCAGACATAGGTCTGAGTGGCGCCGACGGCAAGGCAATCAACTGGCGTGCCGGTGGCGGCATTGATCCCGCAGGATCACGATCAGTGCAGCGACCCGATCAGTTCGACGAATCGGATCCGCCCAAAACGAGTGGCTGCGGCTTCAAGGCACGGTCCTTGGTCGAAAGCAGATAATCGGCCGACTGGAGGAACGGCATCGGATTGACCGCCTGGCCATCGATCCGCACCTCATAATGGAGGTGGCTACCCGTCGAACGCCCCGTCGAGCCCATCAACGCAATCAGCTGGCCCCGCGAGACGCGGCTATTTGCGGCGACAAGAATTTTCGACAAATGGCCATAGCGCGTCGAGATTCCCCGACCGTGATTGACCTCAACCAAATTCCCATAGCCACCTGATCGTTCGGCATGGGAGACAATGCCGTCGGCCGTGGCATAAACCGGCGTGCCGATCGCACCCGGGATATCGACGCCAGCGTGCATTGCTGCAGTGCCGCGGAAAGGATCGCTGCGGACGCCGTAATAGCTTGTGAAGCTGACGCTCGTCACTGGCTCGGCCGACGGAATGGCGATGACCGCGCGCTGGATCGTGTCGAGCTTCTTCCATGTCATGAAGAGCGAGCGAAACTGTGCGTCGGCATTGGCCTCGGCAGCGGGCACGTTGGCGTTCACCGGCTCATAAGGGCCACCAACGCCGGCGGTCGCGCTCGCCTGGATAAAGCGCTCAGGAGCAAGTCCAAGCCGGCGGAAGTTGTTGGCCGCGAGCACATAACGCTGTTCGGCAATCAACCGTGCCTTTGCCGCAAGTGCCAGTTGGCGATGCTCGATCCGCTCAAATGGCGCGACAATATCGGCGGCGAGCGCCGCGGTTTCAGCATCCAAGGTCTTCGTCGTCAGCGCGAGCTTCGCGCCTGGCTTGCCGCTCAAGGCGGCAGCGATCAATGCCTGTCGCTGTTCGACACGGGCGGCATGGACGGCAGCAGCATATTTGATCGCTGCAACATTGGCCTGCATCTTTGCCAACTTCGTTTGCAACTGGGCGAGCTTGACTTCGGGGGAGGCAGGCGCCTGCATGACGCCGCTCATCTGGATAGCGCCAACGCCAACCTGCGCAACGCCGTAAGCAGAAAAGCAAATCGTGACTGCAGCAACGCTGGCAAGGGCAGCCTGGGTACGCCCGGCGACGCTGAACCTGCGCAAATCGCGGCCATCGTGAAAAATGAAATCACGCGTCTTGAAACTATCGCGGAGCTGCAAAATCGATGTGCTGATACCCATGAAACCCCGGCGATCTGATCACAAATGCCATTGCTGGCATTGGCTGATGTCCCGCGCGCAGCCCCTCCGCCGCGTGGACAAGTATGTGTGGCAAATCCGCAAGCGTTACCGCAATAGCCGCACCTCTTGGGCGGGGTAGATGGAACTTCTCGCGCGGCGAGTCGTTCAAATGGGGTTAATCATAGCGGCAAAGTCGTTGCATCACGGCGGGATCACAGGGCCAAAGGCACAAGGTAACGGCCGTTAGGCGCGATTCGATCTGGCTCAGCCCAAATCTCTTACCGCCTCCAACACCTCGATTGCATGCCCGGGCACGCGCACCCGCCGCCATGATCGCGCCAGCCGTCCTTCCGCATCGAAAAGGAAGGTCGATCGATCGATCCCCATATAGGTTTTGCCGTACATGCTCTTTTGCACCCACACACCGAGCAATTCCATCAGCGCCCCGCCTTCGTCGGTCGCGAGCGGCACCGTAAGATCATATTTGTCGATAAATTTCTGATGCTTGATCGGAATGTCCTTGGACACGCCGAGCACCGCGGCACCAAGCGACGTGAATTCGCTCAGATGCTGGCTGAAATCCTGTGCCTCGCGCGTGCAACCAGATGTGTCATCCTTGGGATAGAAATAGAGAATGAACGGGTTGCCGAGATAGGAGCGCAACGAAACCGCGCTGCCGTCGCTCGCGATCAGCGCCAGATCGGGAAGCTTGGTGCCTTCATCAATCGCCATGTCATTGCCTCCGGGTAACCGCCTGCCAGCACTCTTGCACTTCCTGCCGCGTCACCTCGAGCGACGCAACCACCGCCTGCCAATCGGACAAGCCCATAGCGCGGACGATCAGGGCCTGTGTGGCCGATGCCGGCGGCAGCGCATCGGGCGCAACAAGCCGGGTCGTGACCAGCAGCCGGGTGAGAAAATCATGCGCCGGCCGCATCGTCGCGGGCAATATTCCAGCTGCAATCAGTCGATCAATCGCGACACCAAGGTTGGGATCGAAGCCGGCGCGATTGACCAATTGGGCGACATGGACCGCGAATTCGAGATCGACCAGGCCGCCCGGCAACATCTTGGCGTCCAGCGGCCCGCGCGGGGGCTTGTGCGCAGACATCTCCGCCCGCATGGCGAGCGCATCGCCGATCAGGTCGCGCTTGGGCCGGCTGCCAGCCAATACGGCGTCGATTTCATTGCGCGCCGCTTGTCGTCCTTGCAAAGAGCCGAATACCGGCCGTGCTCTGGTCAGCGCCATATGCTCCCAGGTCCAGGCGCTCTCGCGCTGATAGCGGGCAAATCCCTCGACCGAGACGACAAGCGGCCCTTGCGTACCGGAAGGGCGCAACCGGGTGTCGATATCGTAAAGCGGCCCCGAAGCCGTTGGCACCGATAAAGCAGCTGTTACACGCTGTGCTAGCCTGTTGTAGTAAAGCACTGCTCCCAGTGGTTTTTCTCCGGCGGATTCCGCCGTGTAATCGCCCGTGAAGAGATAAATCAGATCGAGATCGGAGGCATGCGTCAGCGCGCCGCCGCCCATCCGGCCGAGCGCGAGGATCAGGAATTCACTGTCCGGCACCCGGCCATACCGGCGCGCAAAATCGGCGATCGTCGCAGAGACGACAATCTCGATCGCCGCCTCGGCTACGCGCGCATACCCCGCCGCAACTTCCAGCGGATCGGCAACCCCCGCGATGATCTGCGTGCCCAAGGCAAAACGCTTTTCGCC
>JBBQAG010000128.1:0-5481 GCA_038315875.1 Sphingomonadales bacterium
GGTCCGTGTCGTGTTTGGGTCACTGCCGCCCAATCTGCGCGCGCGGCCGACACTGTCGGTAACCCTCGACAGCAAGACAGCGGGCGCTCGCCCCGTGACGATCAGCTATCTGACTGGCGGCTTCAGCTGGAACGCTGATTATGTCGCGCTGTTCGATGAGGCGAAGAACAGCATCGATGTCAAGGGTAGGGTGACGCTGCAGAATAATGGCGGCACCCGCTTTGCCAATGCCGATCTGGTGCTAGTCGCTGGATCGCCCGCTGGCGGAGGCAATGGGCGGCGAACCGGCATTGCGCCGGTAAAGCGCGCCGGCACTGAAACCGCTGAGCGGGCACGCCTGGGCGATTATTATCTCTATCCAATCGACCACCGCACCACGCTTGCTGCCAATCAGCAGAAACAGGTGAGTTTCCTCAGCGTTGGCGGGGTGCCCGCGCGCAAGGCCTATGAATATCGCAACGATTGGCAGCAGGGGCAGGACGAGGCGCAAAGTGCGGCGACCGTGCTCAACTTCTCGACGTCGCGCAGCGGCGGGCTTGGTGATGCGCTGCCTGCAGGCACCGTCCGCGTCTATCTGCGCGACGCCAAGGGCCAGCCGCAATTCATCGGTGAGAACAATATCGGCCACACGCCAATGGGATCGAGCCTGGCGCTCAAGACCGGTGAGGCGTTCGACGTGAAGGTGAAGCCCGTCGTCGAGAAGCGCGAGAAGATCGCCACCGACGAATGGGAACGCACCGGCCGTTACCGCATCAGCAAGGATGGCGGTACCCAGATCGTCACGGTCGAAAGCGCGGTGACCTATTATCGCACGACGATGAGTTACCGCGTCACGAATGCCCGGCCAGAGGCGGTGACGGTCGATGTTGTCCAGGCCGGGCTCGATAATTACTGGCACGATACGCGCGTGCCGAACGAAAGCCTGCCGGGCGAGCAACGATCGATCGATGAGCGGGTGTGGCATGTGCCGGTGCCCGCTAATGGCGAGACCGTGCTGACCGTTTCCTTCGACACGCGTTACTGAGCCCGCCGGGGTGAGGCTTTTGCGCCTCGTGGGATTGGCCGCGGCCATCGCCGGGTTGGTCGCGCCTGTCTGGGCGCAGCAGATAATCGATTCGGCGGCCCCAGATACTGTATCGGTGACGATCTATCGCGCGCCCGATCGCGGTCCCGATCAGGCGATCGATCGCGACGCGCCGCAAGGCTATGCACTGATCACGGAGATGCGGACGATCGACCTGCCGGCGGGCAAGGCGACGATCCGTTTCGAGGGCGTGGCCGGCAATATCTTCCCCGACAGCGCGATCGTCAGTGGCTTGCCGGGCGATGTTCGTGAAAAGAATCTCGATGCCGATCTGCTCTCCCCGCGCAGCCTCTATGATCGTGCGCTCGGCCGCCGGGTCATCATCCGGCGGACCAACAAGGCGACGGGGAAGGTAAGCGAGGAACAGGCGATCATCCGCTCAGGCGCGGATGGTGCAGCGATCCTGCAAACCGGCGGCGGGTTCGAGACGCTGCGCTGCTCGGGGTTGCCAGAGACGATCGTTTACGATCGCGTGCCCGCGGGCCTCTCCGCCAAGCCGACGCTCTCGATCGAAACCGAGAGCGATACGGCCCGCAAAGTAACGCTCACGCTTTCCTACCTTGCCGGCGGGTTTGATTGGCAAGCCGATTATGTCGTGCAGATGCGCGCTGACGGGCAGAGCGCCAATCTGTTCGCCTGGGTGACGCTCGCGTCGAGCGACGTCACCAGCTTTCCCGCAGCCGGCACCAGCGTGATCGCGGGCAAACCCAACCGGGAGGAATCGCCCAGCTTCGGTGATTTCGGCGCCGCGTCGCTTGATCTCAACTGCTGGCCCAATGCGACATTGGCAGAGACGCGCGTATCAGCGCAGTTTGCGCCACCACCACCGCCGCCGCCCGCGCCAGCGATGATGATGGAGGCGATGCGATCGGACATCGTCGTCACCGGCGCGCGCAAGGCCGTCCAGGAGGCGCTCGGCGACTTGAAGCTCTATCGCATCCCCGATCGCGTGACGGTTGCGTCGAAGGCACAAAAACAGGTGGCGCTGTTGTCGCAGCAGGCGGTGCAGGTAGCGGTTGTCTATGTGAGCGAGATTGCAGGCGATGCAGGCGGGGCGCCCATCCTGACGCTGCGCGCCCGCAATCGCACGGCGGCAGGGCTTGGCTTGCCGCTGCCAGCAGGCAGGGCAGCGATATTCGAACAGGCGGGCGGTCGCCCTATCCTGATTGGCGAGAGCTCCACCGATGACAAGGCAGTTGGCGAGGATGTCGAGTTCAAAACCGGCGCCACGCCTGGCGTCGGCGCGGTGCTCCGTCCAACCAAGCGGGCCGACAAAGCTGTCGGTTATGTGCTGGAAGTCACCAATGCCAATCGCTGGCCGATCGCCTATGAGGCCAAGATCGATCCACGATATGGTGCAATTGTTGCGACTGGCGCGCGGCTCGGCAAACGCGACGGCAAGGCAATCTGGGCGCTGACGGTGCCCGCCAATGGCAGCGCAACGTTGCGCTACCTCCAGAAACGGGGCCTCTAGTCGATCTCCTGGACGCGCTCGTCATGCCCCGTGCCCGAGCTGAGGAAAACAAGCCCCATCAACGCCGCCGTCAGCATCGCGGTGCCGCCAAAACCGCCGATCGCGGCCAAAATCGCGATCAACGACAACGGACCATAAGCGAAATCAAGCAGCGCGATCGCACTGGCGACGATCACCAGCGTCGCCAGCGCCATCCAGCGCATGATCTGGCGATATCGCGCCCAGGCATGGGCTGCGCTGTGGGGGTCATCCAGTCCGGGGAGATTCTGCGGCATCGCTTCCAATTGGACGCCAAACGTGGAATCCTCAAGTAGCCGTTTTTTGCCACCGGCATGCGGCACACAAGGAGACGGACATGACGATCGCAGCGATCCTGGTCGGCAAGGGCCGCGAGGTGATCTCGGTCACCGCGCATCAAAGCGTGATGGAAGCAGCCGCCGTGCTCGCCAGGCGGCGCATTGGCGCGTTGCCAGTGATGGATGGCGCGAGCGTCGTCGGCATCTTTTCCGAACGCGATGTGATCCATGCGCTCGAGGCGCACGGCGTCGCCGCGCTTGAGCGCAAGGTGGGCGAGGTGATGACCGCGCCCGCCGTCACCGTCGGTCCGCAGGATGCGGTGATTGGTGCGCTGTCGCTGATGACGCGCCGCCGCATCCGCCATTTGCCCGTGGTCGAGGCGGGGAAGGTGATCGGCGTCGTCTCGATCGGCGATCTCGTCAAGTTCAGGATCGACCGGATCGAGGCCGACGCGGCCGCAATGCGGGATTATATCCAGACGGCGTGATCGACACAGGCCGGTCGGGTGCTTCGGCGGCCCGTCACGCGACAGCGAGCGGTCGCCGGCCGATTAACTGTGCCAATTCGCCGAGCACGCTTCGCGAAAAAGCCGCCAGCCAGCCAATATAAACGAGCGCACCGATGCCGCAAAGCAAGGCAAGGCGCAGCGGTGGCAGCAATGGCGGTAGCAAATGGTCGATCCCCACGACCAGGATGCCCATGCCGATCGCGGCAAGCGCAGGGGGCATCACGGCTTTGGTCAGCGCGCGAAACGTCAGGCCGATCACTGGCAGCGAGCGCCACAGGCTGATCCCGAGATAGAGCGGATAGGCGAGGACCCACGACCAGGCGAGCCCCATCAACCCCCAGCGAACGCCGATCAGATAGGCAATCGTCAGGATGACGGCGCCCGTCGCGCCGTTGCGCGCGCTCACCCCGGGCCGACCGCGGGCATCACAGGCGGGCGCAAACAACACTTGCATCGTCATCAGCGGCATCGCGATCGCCAGCAGCCGAACAACGGGAATCGCTTCGTGCCATTTTTCGCCCAATACCGTCAGCACCAGCGGCTCGGCGGTCGCGGCGAGCCCACAGTAAAAGGGAAATGCCGCGACCATGATGATTCGCGTGCTGCGGGCAAAGGCGATCGCCACCGCGCTGCTATCATGCTGGATCCGCGCATAGGCAGAGAAGGCAACCTCATTGAGCGGTGGTACGACCTTCGACACGAAGATTTGCGTCAGGAACAGGCTGGTCGTGTAGATGCCGAGTTGTTGCGGATCGAAGCTGCGCCCGGCGATCAGCACATCGGCCTGGCTTTCGAAGAACCAGAAGAACTGCCCGGCGGCCATCACCGCGCCATAACGCGCAAGATGGCCGGCGCCGCGAAAATTGAAGCTTGGCCACATCAGCGATCGGGCAGCGATCGTCATGCCGATGGCCCGCACCGTGAACAGCACCAGTGGCGCCAGCACGAGCGTCCAAACCCCCAGCCCGGCAAGCGCGCCACCAAGCGCTGCACTGGCACTGGCGATCGAGGCGATGATGTTCACCCGTGCCTGCCGCCTGAACTCCATCTGGCGAGACAGCAATGCATAGGCGAGCGCGGTGAACGGCGTTGTCAGATAGATCAGCCCCTGCACGCGCAACATGTCCGCGACGAGCGGCTGCCGATAATAGGCAGCGGCCAGCGGCGCGATGAGTATCTGCCCGGCGGCGAGCGCGACGTTGACCAGGATCAGCATCCCGAAAAGCTGGCGGATCTGCTGTTTCGAAACATCGGCCTGCTGGATCAGGCCGCTCGCCAGGCCATAGCCGTTGAGCATGTTGAGCAGGAACAAGATGACCTGGGTCATCGCAAACAGGCCGTAATCGGCGGGCGCGAGTATCCGAATCACCAGGAAAGTCGCGGCCCATTGGACGACCTGAGCGAGAATCTGGCTGCCCGAACGCCAGATCACCGCGCTGCGGACCTGCTCGCCGAGCGATTCCGACTCACGATTCAGGGGGTTTTGGACCGACTTCATGGGGATGAGGCTATGCGCCGAACTGCTTACAGAGCCGTAAACCCTAGGACTTCTGCGGCCCGCAGCGACCGTTGTAAGAAAATTGCAAAAAGCCGTTGACGCCCGTTGGAGCCACCCATATAAGCCACTCCACCGCAGCGATGGACCAACCGGTTCGCTTCTGCAGTCATCAAATCCTCGGCGCTAGCCCAGCCCTCGATAAAAAGAGGAACGGGAAAGCGTCGGTCTTTTGCGCTCTTTGACATTGTCGGTTTAGATGAAGGGACATGTGGGCGGCGGCTCCGGGTTCGACGGTTTTAAGGCGTCGACACTCGGTTAAATTAAGCCGTTCCTATATGGACGTCTATCGGGGCTTGCTCCGGTGGTCGGCTCATATGTCTCAATTTACATATCCACTAGTGAATGTAATTGTGCAGGAATGGCTCCTTGAAATGAGCTTGTTCGTCCGGATCATTCCATCCGGTCGTTCAGGAACATCGAACTTGAGAGTTTGATCCTGGCTCAGAACGAACGCTGGCGGCATGCCTAACACATGCAAGTCGAACGAGACCTTCGGGTCTAGTGGCGCACGGGTGCGTAACGCGTGGGAATCTGCCCTTGGGTTCGGAATAACAGTTGGA
>JBBQAG010000089.1:0-10350 GCA_038315875.1 Sphingomonadales bacterium
TGGCTGCCAATGCGCCAGACGTCTCGACGGTAGATCAGGTTGTTGACGCCGAACCAGAAGGCACTGGCGATCACCATCCGCTAGAAATCGCCGAACCTGCTCTAACCCTTGTACCATTGGCGGCGGTAGCGGCATTTGAGCCCGCCAAGCCGGCGGTTGCCGAACACGACAATCCCGATCGGTCGATCAATCTCCCCGCCGAAGAGTCTGCCGAGGTGCTCGAAGCGGCACCAGCCGCGCCGGACGCTACCGAAAAACTGCTTGCTGAACCCGACGCCGAGTCGGTCGAAGACGTGAAGACCAGTGAGCCTATGGCGCACCATCCCGCCGATGAACCAAGTGCAGAGCCGCTAGCCCTCGCCGAACCTGAAGACGTTGAGGCCGAAAGCGAAACCGTCGAAGGCGAAACTGCCGAAAGCCTCGCCCCGGACGATCGGGATACCGCCGGTGTCGTGCACTTGTCAGAGATCGCCGGCATTCGCGGGATCGACCAAGATCTGGCCGGGCGGCTGGGATCGCTTGGCATCAATTCGTTCGAGGACATCGAGCGGATGAGCACCGAAGACGAGATCGCGCTGGAAATTCGCCTTGGGCTGCCCGCCGGTTTGATCGCGCGGGATCAATGGCGGCTGCAGGCGGCGTTGCTAGGCTCGGGCGACGAGACTGGGCACGATGCACGGTTCGGGATCACCGAGCTGGCTTAGCCAAGCACGGCGCACCGCGTTGCCCGGCGGGCGCGATCGATCGCCGCGATCGGGGCGCCGCGATCGATCAGGATACGGATCAGCGCGATCCCGCGATTACCCGTGACACGAACCGCCTGATAGCCGGCGGGCACGCGTTGGCCGGCAAGCGCGATCGCCACTCGCAACCCCTGCCCCTTCGCATCGATATTGTTGCGCACAAATGCCGCATTGGTCTGATCATCGAAGATCGACAGCGACCAATAAGGCGCAACCACCGGCGCCACATCGACGAGCACCGGGCCGCCCGAGAGATCGAACGGACAGGATGAATATAGCAGATCGGGGCTGGGCCTGACGATCGTGCGCGCTTTTGCGGTGACGATCGGCGCGTGCAGCATGTGATTATACCCGCCGATGCCCGCGACACGCCGCACCGCCAGCGTCATCAGCGCTTGCGGCGTCACGGCAAGCGTCGCCTGCCAGGCGAGCAGCCCGCAGAACGTGCCAAGCGCTATGGGCCCAAGCCAGCGACGGATCATGCGCATCCCTCCCGCTCGATCGTCGGCAGCTGGGCGCGGCTGAGATCGCCGCTGCCGCCGTCGGCTGGCAGATACGTGCGCAGCGTCAGCTGAAAACGATGCGCCCCGCCACTCGGCAGCCATCGCCCGGATTGGCGCTGGGCCGCGATCTCGATCGACCAACGGGCCTGCTCTGCCTGCGAAAGGCTGGCGCTGCCGACCGAATAGATGCCAGCTTGGTTGGGGACGAGATAGCCTTCGGGATCGTAAAGCGTGACGCTCCACCAGCGTGCAGGCATCGCCCCGCCCGACAGGCGATAGCGGCACTTGCCGTCGAGCGGCCTGCCGGCATCATCGGCAGCAGCGGTATAATAGCGTGCCTCACGCGCTGGCAGCGCAAGCAAGCCGCGCAGCGCAACGACCGCCCGGGTGTAAGCGCTCGCCTCTGCAGTGCCGAAGTCGCGCCCCGTCATCCAGGGGCCGATTGCGTTCTGCATGCCGAGCGAGCCCGCGCGGACGCTCCAGACGGCGGTGCCGCTGCCAATCAACGCTCCGCCCAGCCCGCAGACCAGCAGCCGTGCCCAGCTTCGCATCCTCTCCCCCCTTGTCGTTGCCGGGGGTTCTACGCAGGTTGTGACCGCTTCTTCAACGCCGCTTGTGCTGCCGCCAGTCTTGCAATGGGAACGCGGTAGGGTGACGCCGAGACGTAATCGAGGCCGATCTGCTCACAAAAGGCGATACTAGCGGGATCACCGCCATGTTCGCCGCAAATGCCGAGCTTGATGTCGGGCCGCGTCTTGCGGCCGCGCTCGACCGCGATCTCGATCAGCTCGCCGACGCCCTCGATATCGAGGCTGACGAAAGGATCGGTCGCATAAATGCCTTGGTCGACATAGGTCGTCAGGAAGCGTCCGGCATCGTCACGACTGACCCCCAATGTCGTCTGCGTCAGGTCATTGGTGCCGAAGCTGAAGAATTCGCCGACCTCCGCGATCTCTGCCGCCTTCAGCGCGGCGCGGGGCAGCTCGATCATCGTGCCGACCAGATAGTCGAGCGTGCGCCCGCGCTCGGTGAACACTGCCGTTGCCTGCGCATCGACGACGGCCTTCATCAGCTCAAGCTCGCGCCGCGTGGCGACAAGGGGGATCATCACCTCAGGGATCGGCGCCGCTCCGGTCTTGTCGGCAACATCGCATGCCGCCTCGAAGATCGCCCGCGCCTGCATCTCGTAGATTTCGGGATAGGTGACGCCCAATCGGCAGCCGCGATGGCCGAGCATCGGGTTGAACTCGTGGAGTTCGGCGGCGCGTCGCTTGAGCGCCTCGACACCGATGCCGGTCGCCTCGGCCACCGCAGCGAACTCGCTTTCCTCATGCGGCAGGAATTCGTGCAGCGGCGGATCGAGCAGCCGGATCGTCACTGGCAGGCCCGCCATCACCTCGAAAATCTCGGTGAAATCGGCGCGCTGTTCGGGCAGCAGCCTGGCCAGCGCCACCCGCCTGCCCGCCTCGCTGTCCGCCAGGATCATCTGGCGAACGGCGGTGATCCGGGCGGCATCGAAGAACATATGCTCGGTGCGGCACAGGCCGATCCCTTCGGCGCCGAAATCGCGCGCGGTGCGGCAATCGAGCGGGGTTTCGGCATTGGTGCGTACCTTGAGCCGGCGAACCTTGTCGGCCCAGCCCATCAGCACCCCGAAATCACCCGCGAGCACGGGCTGCACCGTTGGTACTTCGCCCATCATCACCTCGCCAGATGCGCCGTCGATCGTGATGACATCGCCTTCGCGCACCTCGCGTGCGCCGCTCGCGCCGCCGATGCGCATCACCCGGGCCTTGGCATCGATTGACAGCGTGCCTGCGCCGGAAACGCAGGGGCGCCCCATGCCGCGCGCAACCACCGCCGCATGGCTCGTCATGCCACCGCGCGCCGTCAGGATGCCCTTGGCGGCGTGCATGCCGTGAATGTCCTCAGGCGATGTTTCGGTGCGCACTAGGATGACCGCCTCGCCAAGCTCGGCGCGGCTCTGCGCCGTCTCGCTGTCGAATACCGCAGCACCCGATGCGGCACCCGGGCTCGCCGGCAGCCCGCGCGTCAGCACATCGCGCGGCGCCTTGGGGTCGAGCGTCGGATGGAGCAGTTGGTCGAGCGCCGCCGGGTCAACCCGCGCCACCGCTTCCTCCTCGGTGATCAGCCCTTCGTTGGCCATGTCGACCGCGATCTTGAGCGCGGCGCTGGCGGTGCGCTTGCCGCTGCGCGTCTGCAGCATCCACAATTTGCCGCGTTCGACGGTGAACTCGATGTCCTGCATATCGCGGTAATGCGTCTCGAGCAGGTCGAACACTTGTGCCAGCTCGGCATAGGTTTCGGGCATCGCCTCTTCCATGCTCAGCGGCTTGGCGCCCGCCGCCTCGCGCGCGGCGAGCGTCAGATATTGCGGCGTGCGGATGCCCGCGACGACATCCTCGCCCTGCGCATTGATCAGGAACTCGCCATAATAGGCACGGTCGCCCTTGGCGGGATCGCGGGTGAAGGCGACGCCCGTTGCAGACGTCTCGCCCATATTGCCGAACACCATCGCCTGCACGTTGACCGCGGTCCCCCAGGTGCCGGGAATCCCGTTCAACCGGCGATAGACCTTGGCACGTTCGGACTGCCACGATCCGAATACCGCGCCGATCGCGCCCCAAAGCTGATCATGGACATCCTGCGGGAAGGGCCTGCCCCACAGCTTTTCGACGAGCGCCTTATATTCTGCGACAAGCCCGCGCCAATCGTCGGCGGTCATTTCGGTGTCCAGGAAATAGCCATTGTCTTCCTTGGCTACTTCAAGCGCTTCCTCAAACCCGTCATGATCGAGTTCGAGCACGACATCGGCATACATCTGGATGAAGCGGCGATAGCTGTCCCATGCAAAGCGCGCATCGCCCGATGTTTCTGCAAGCCCCTCGACCGTGGCGTCGTTGAGCCCGAGATTGAGGACGGTATCCATCATCCCCGGCATCGACACGCGCGCGCCAGACCGCACCGAGACGAGCAGCGGATCGGCGGCATCGCCGAATTTCTTGCCCGTAATGCCTTCGATATGGGCAAGCCCCGCCGCTACTTCGGCGCGCAGATCGTCCGAAAAGGCCTGGCCCTCATCAAGATAGCGCGTGCACATCTCGGTACTGATCGTGAATCCCGGCGGCACCGGCAGGCCGATCGAGGCCATGCCATCGAGATTGGCGCCCTTGCCGCCGAGCAGTTCCTTGCCGAGCGTCTTGCCATCGGCACCGCGCCCGTCCGAAACCCCGCCGCCGAAGCGGTAGACATATCTGCTCATCGATCGTTCCCGTCAGCCGCCGCGCAGGCGAAAATTGGTTGAAAGGTCACAAAAGTCACGACCATCGCGCGGGGGTCTCACCCCTCGATCTTCGAGAAATCGGCGACTCGGTGCACCGCATCGCGCACTTTTTCCAACAAGGAAAGCCGCGCCCCGCGCTTGGCGGGATCGGCGTCGTTGACCGTGACGCTCTCGAAAAACGCGTCGATCGGCGCGCGAAGCTGGGCGAGCGCCGCCATCGCGGCTTCGAAGTCTTCGCGCGCGACGGCAGCAGCGGCGGCGGGCGCAGCGATGTCGAGCGCAGCGATGAGTGCGGCCTCGGCTGGTTCGGGGGTGTAGGGAAGCGATCCCTGAGCATCACTCGCGTCGCCCCGGCCCCCGAGCCGGGGCCCCGCTTCTGCTTCTGCGGGTGACAAGCGGGACCCCGGATCAAGTCCGGGGTGACTATCGCTTTGGGGTGAGGTTGCCCCCTCCTTCTTCAAAATATTCGCCGCGCGCTTATACCCGGCGAGCATGTTCACGCCGTCCTCGGTAACGATGAACGCTTGCAGGGCATGAACGCGCGCCAGTAGCCGGACGAGATCATCCTCGCCGCCAAGCGCAAACACCGCATCGATCAGGTCGTGGCGGACGCCGGCCTCGCGTTGCTGGACTTTGAGGCGGTCGGCGAAGAAGTCTAGGATGTCAGGGATCGTTGCCTGCGGATTCGTCAGTAGGATTGGGTTGCCCTGAGACCCATCACCGCCAGCCGTTTCAACACCGACACCCAAATCGTCCGCTATCCAATCAATCTTGCCATATCGTACTTCCAAACCGGCCCTTAAGGCATTGGAGAGCGGCAATCTCAATGCGTTGACTTGCATCAATGAGATGACACCGAGCGCGCTCCGCCGCAGAGCGAACGGATCCTTCGACCCCGTCGGCCGGAGCTGCATATGATAAAAGCTAACAATCGTATCCAGCTTATCCGCCAAACTCACCGCCACCGTCACCGGATCGGTGGGCACGTCATCGCCCTGCCCGACTGGCTTGTAGTGATCGCGGATCGCGGCGGCGACGCGGGGGTCTTCGCCTTGCGCGGCGGCGTAATAGCCGCCCATCACGCCTTGCAGTTCCGGAAATTCGCCGACCATGCCGGTGACGAGATCGGCCTTGCAGAGTTGTGCTGCGCGTTCGGCGAGATTGGCGAGTTCTTCATCCCCCTCCCGCTTGCGGGAGGGGTTAGGGGTGGGCCGTGCCGCAAGCACAGCGTCCGGTGCCGAGGGCCCACCCCCGGCCCCTCCCGCAAGCGGGAGGGGGGAAGTGACGATCCCCTCCTCCACCAGCCATCTTGCCAGCTTGGCCACCCGCGCGACCTTGTCGGCCACCGTCCCCAGTTTCTCGTGGAAAACGATCCGGTCGAGCTTCTTGGCCTGCTCCTCGAGCGGCACCTTCAGATCGGTGTCGTAGAAGAATTTGGCATCGCTCAGCCGCGCCGCGAGCACCTTGCGGTTGCCTTCGATGATCATCGCGCCGCCATCCGCTGCATCGATATTGGCGGTGCAGATGAAGGCGTTGGCCAGCTTGCCAGCCGCATCCGAACACACGAAATATTTCTGGTTCACCCGCGCCGTCAGCTGGATCACCTCGGGCGGGACCTCGAGGAACGCTTCGTCGAAGCGGCCGAGCAGCGGCACCGGCCATTCGGTGAGCCTGGCATTTTCGGCAACCAGCCCCTCATCCTCGATCAGCGCGAGCCCCGCCTTGGCGGCGAGCGCAGCAGCGCCGGTACGGATGATGGCCGCGCGCCCCTCCTGATCGACGATGACATGCGCATCGCGGAGCTGATCGAGATAGCTCGCCGCGCTGTCGATGCTGATCATGCCAGTGGAATGAAAGCGGTGGCCGACGGTCTCTCGCCCGCTCGACACGCCAGCCACCTCGAAATCGACCGGAAGGCTGTCCAGCAGCGCGATGATGCCCTGGAGTGGCCTCACCCACCGCAAACTCTCGGTGGACAGCGAGGCGGGGCCCCAGCGCATCGATTTGGGCCAGGGGAAGGCTCGGATGATCGCGGGGATCGCCTCGGCCAGCACATCGGCGGTCGCGCGGCTGGGCTTGTCGATCACCGCGAAGAGCACGCCGTCACGCTCGACCAGCTGATCGCGGGCAAGGCCGGTCTTGCGCAGGAACCCCTCGAGCGCTTGTGGCGGGGCGGCGGATTTGGGGCCTTTGATCTCTTCAGACACCGCCGCTGTCTCGTGCGGCAAATCGCGCGCGATCAGCACCAGGCGGCGCGGGGTGGCAAAGGTAGAGATCGCCGGCGCGGGCAGACCCGCCGCCGCGAGTTCAGCAAGAAACAACCGGGCAAGGTCGTCGCGCGCCTTTGCCTGCATCCGCGCAGGGATTTCTTCGGAACGTAGTTCGAGCAGGAAGTCGCTCATAAATCCTCCCCGGCACGGGGAGGGGGACCATCCGAAGGATGGTGGAGGGGGGCCGCCGCAAACGCAACAATCGAAGCGACAGTCCCGTCAGCATCCTGCAGAACATCGCGAGCGGGGACGTGCAGCACCCGGTAGCCATTCTCCAACAAAAATGCATCGCGCGCAGCATCGCTCGACGGACGGTCGCCACGATCGTGCGCCTCCCCATCGATTTCCACGACGAGGCGGCCTTGCTGGCAATAGAAGTCGACGACGTAAGGACCGATCGGATGCTGTCTGCGAAATTTGAGGCCGGTTATCGCCCCGCGTACGCGCTGCCATACCAGCACTTCGGGCAGGCTCATTTCGCTTCCAAGTTTGCGCGCGGCGTACACTTCCGGGCGACGTTTGGCCGGCACGCCCCCTCCACCACGCTTCGCGCGGTCCCCCTCCCCTTGCAGGGGAGGATCTTGTTTGGTGATCACGCCGCCCACCCGTTTTTCGTCATCCACGCCTGGCACGCGCCCTTCGCCAGATCGCGGACGCGGCCCATATAGGCCTGGCGCTCGGCGACCGAGATGACGCCGCGTGCCTGCAGCAGATTGAAGACATGGCTCGCCTTGATCGCCTGTTCGTACGCCGGGATCGGCAAATTGGCGGCCAGCGAATTTTCGCATTCGGCGGTGTGCTTGCGGAATTGGTCGAACAGCGATTCGGTGTTGGCGACCTCGAAGTTCCACGCGCTCATCTCGCGTTCATTTTCCAGGAACACATCGCCGTACGTCACACCAGCATCATTATAGGCGAGATCGTAGATGCTATCCTTGTTCTGGATATACATTGCGAGGCGTTCGAGGCCGTAGGTGAGCTCGCCCGCGACGGGCTTGCAATCATAGCCGCCCATTTGCTGGAAATAGGTGAACTGCGTCACCTCCATGCCGTCGCACCACACTTCCCAGCCAAGCCCCCAGGCTCCGAGCGTTGGGCTTTCCCAGTCATCCTCGACAAAGCGGATATCGTGCGCGAGCATGTCGATGCCAATCGCGGCCAGGCTGCCCAGATACAGCTCCTGAAGGTTCGGCGGGCTTGGTTTCAGGATCACCTGATATTGGTAATAATGCTGCAGCCGGTTGGGATTTTCGCCGTAGCGGCCATCGGTTGGGCGGCGGCAGGGCTGGACGAAGGCCGCGTTCCACGGATCGGGGCCAAGTGCGCGCAGCGTGGTCGCGGTATGAAAGGTGCCCGCCCCCATTTCCAGATCATAGGCCTGGAGGATCAGGCAGCCATGATCGCTCCAATAATTATGGAGTGTCAGGATCATGCCCTGAAAACTTAGAGGTAAACTGAGCGGCTGAGCGGCCAATGCGGAGACCTTCGCACCTGCAAAAAAGGATAGCGGCTCTTTGGCGCGGGGGGTGCCGGTGGTCAATGGGCAGGCGCCTCTGCTCCCGACCGCCGGCAGCAGCGTGATTGACGCGGGCGGGCAGTTGCGCTCTTGTTAACCATCATGATCCCGATTTGGGTGACTTCAGCGCCGGCCAGCGGCATTTCGGCAAAGTCGGCAAAGGGAGCCCCGATGCCGATCATGGCATCGGTCGTCGCCATCCTGATCGCCTCCATGCCGGCTGATGCTGCGCAACCCCGCCTTCGCTATGCCCCGCTCGCACCCGGCACCACGGTGACGCAGCGCGGGTTGCCGGTCACCGGGCCCCAGATTGCCTATCCAGCGCTACCCCTGGACGATCGCGTCGCGCCCAATGATTTCGCGATGGACGAGGACGCGACCGAGCCGTTGACCGCCGAACAGGCGCGCGACGTGGCCAGCCAGCTGGCGCTTGCCCAGCTTTCGCAGAATTACCGGCCCAATCCGGCGATCTGGAAAATCGCCGATCGCGATACGACGATCTATTTGTTCGGGACGATCCATGTGCTGCCGCCGGGGTTCGAATGGCGAACGGCAGCGCTCGACCGGATCGTGGCGCGCGCCGATACGCTGCTGGTCGAATCGATCGACACTGGTCCCGGTTTGGGTGGGCTGCTGGCTGGTTCGGCAACCGACGACGGCCTTCCGCCAATCGCCAGCCGGGTCGATGCCGCCCACCGTGCCAAGCTCGCCGCCTTCACCGCCAGCCTGCCGCCTGGTGCTGCCGCGATCTTCGACCGGATGCCGAGCTGGCTCGCGGCCACCGCAATCGCCTATGTTCGAGACGTCCGTGCGGGCGAGCTGCCAGGGCCCGGCGCGGACGACTGGCTGGAGGCCCGCTTCAGAGCACGCGGCCGGCCAATCGCCCCGATCGAGAACGGTGCCAACGTGCTCGCCAGCGTGGACGCGATCCCGCAGAGCGCGCAATCCGCGATGCTGAGCGCCGCGCTCGATGCACCGCTGCGCAGTCGGGCAGAAATGCGCGCGCCGCTGCACGCCTGGGCCAAGGGCGATGTCGGCCCCGATTCGCTGCTGACGGTCGATCTGGTCTCGACGACCGGGTCTTCGGCATTGGCCGGGCCGCTGATCACCCAACGCAACAAGGCCTGGACCACCGCGTTGATAAAACGGCTGCGCAAACCGGGCATCGTCCTGTTCGCTGCCGGGGCCGGTCATTTCATCGGCAGCGGATCGGTTATCGAGCAACTCGAAAAGCGTCGCGTCCATGTCAGCCGCGTTCAATGACGGGTCTCTCGCTTCAACGCGACTAAGGCCAGTTCCAATGATATTGGCGCAACACCATTTTGGTAACAGGGAATTCGTGACGATGAGAAAGCGTTTGATCGACGCAGCAGCCGCAGGCGCGCTGATGCTGACTGGCCCGGCGATGGCACAGACCACGCCGCCAGTTACGCCGCCAGTGGCGGCACCAGTGGCAGTACCAGCGGCGGCACCGGCCGCATCGACGGATGCCGATCCCGCGCTTTGGATCGTGAAGGATGCGGACACGACGATCTACCTGTTCGGCACGGTCCATGTCCTGAAACCGGGGCTCAGCTGGTTCGACGAGGCGGTCAAAACCGCGTTCGACAAGAGCGATCAGGTGGTGCTCGAAATCCCGCTGCCGGGTGACGACGAGGCGAGGAAGGTCCTGATGCCCCTCGTCGTCGATCCCGATGGCCCTGCGCTGACCGAAAAGCTTCACGCCAACAAGCGCGCTGCCTATGCCGCCGTGCTTGCCCCACTCGGCCTGCCACCGACCGCGCTTGAGAAGGTCTATCCCTGGTTTGCCGCCGTCACGCTGACGCAGCTGCAATTGCAAAAGGCGGGCTATGATCCGCAATCGGGCGCCGAGCGTGCCATCGATGCCGCCGCCAAAAAAGCCGGCAAGCCGGTGATCGGCCTCGAGACACTCCAGCAGCAGCTTGGCTATTTCGCGACCCTGCCCGAGGCAACGCAGATCGAGTTCCTGGAGCTGGGAATCGATGATTTTGCA
>JBBQAG010000069.1:0-13180 GCA_038315875.1 Sphingomonadales bacterium
ACCGCGTACAGCTTCACCCGGTCGCCCAGGATCGCCAACAGCTCTGTAATCGATTCGGCCAGCGTTTTCAGCTCGTCGCCGATTTCGTCGCGGCCAAGCGCGGTGAGCCGGTGGAGCCGCAGCTCCAGGATAGCGCGGACCTGAATGTCGGACAGCTTGTAGGTATCGCCTTCGATCTCCGCCTCGACCGCCTCGACCAGCCGGATATAGGGCAAGATTTCCGCCACCGGCCACTCGCGCGCCGCCAGCGATGCGCGGGCAATCGCGGGGTTGGCGGAGCCGCGGATAATGCGGACGACCTCGTCCATGTTGGTGACCGCGATCACCAGCCCGAGCAAGATATGCGCGCGCTCCCGGGCCTTGAGCAGTTCATATTTCGAGCGGCGGGTGATCACTTCCTCGCGGAATTTGACGAACGCCTCGATAATGTCGCGCAGGTTGAGCGTTTCCGGCCGACCGCCGCGGATCGCGAGCATATTGGCCGGGAAGCTCGATTGCGCTGGGGTGTGCCGCCATAACTGGTTGAGCACGACTTCCGGCGTGGCATCGCGCTTCAGATCGATGACGATGCGGACGCCCTCGCGGTTCGATTCATCGCGAATGTCGCTGATGCCCTCGACGCGCTTGTCCTTGGCGGCCTCGGCGATCTTCTCCACCAGGCCGTTCTTGCCGGTCTGGTACGGAATTTCGGTGAGGACGATCGAGCGCTTGTCGCCGCGCCCTTCCTCAATCTTGTAGCGCGATCGCACGATGATCGACCCGCGACCCTCGGCGTAGGCACCCCGGCAACCCGCGCGGCCCAGAATGATTGCGCCGGTGGGGAAATCGGGGCCGGGGACGATCTCCATCAGTTCTTCGATCGTCAGCGGATCGCCGCCATCAACCGCGCGGTCGATCATCGCGAGGCACGCATCCACCACTTCGCCCAGATTATGCGGCGGGATGTTGGTCGCCATGCCGACGGCAATGCCGCCCGCGCCGTTGACGAGGATGTTGGGGAAGCGCGCCGGCAACACCGTCGGTTCGCGGCGCGATCCATCATAATTATCGGCGAAATCGACGGTGTCCTTGTCGATATCGCCGAGCAGCATCATCGCCGCCTTGGTCAACCGCGCCTCGGTGTAGCGCATCGAGGCGGGCATATCGGGGTCCATCGACCCGAAATTGCCCTGGCCGTCCATCAGCATCACGCGCATCGCCCAATCCTGGGCGAGCCGGGCCAGCGCCATATAGATCGAGCTGTCGCCGTGCGGGTGATAATTGCCCATCACGTCACCGACGATCTTGGCGCATTTGCGATAGGGCTTGCCGGGGACGAAGCCGCCCTCCTGGCTGGCATAGAGAATACGGCGGTGAACCGGCTTCAAGCCGTCGCGTACATCAGGCAGCGCGCGCGAGACGATGACGCTCATCGCATAATCGAGATAGCTCGAGCGCATCTCGTCGACGATCGAGATCGGGGAAATATCGGAAGGGTCGGCGAGCAGCGTCTCGTCGGTCAATTTTCAGGTGCTTTCGGATGGTGTTTCGTTTGTATGACGATCCTAGCCCGCTCCGCCGCATATGTCACGCATGCGCGCGTGCGCGCGGGGGGGTATGATGGTTTGGCGGGCAGATGTTACGCGCCGGCTATTGGCGAAAAGCGGACGGCCTGTTCTAGCCCTCTCCCGCCATTGCGGGAGAGGGCTAGTAGGGGATGTCCGCAAGTGGGCGGCTCCGGCCATTACCCCCTTACCGTCACCCCGGACTTGATACGGGGTCCAGCTTTGTTCGGCGGCTGAACGCGTCGGTGTGATGGCGGGTAAGAAGGCAGCGGGACCCCGGGTCGAGCCCGGGGTGACGATAGGATGGGGGTCGTGACTTGAGGCTGGGACGTGACAGGGCGGCAGGTGGGGCGATTTCTGGCGCCAAGATTTGTATCGCTAGGGAGTCACCTCCGCCCCGTCCCAGGCAAACAGCTTGCCGCTATCGGGCGCGCGTAAGCCGTCCAGGAGGTCGAGTAGCTGTCCGGATGCGCGTCCGGTATCGAAGAGGTGCCCGGGCGCGACATTGCCCTGGAAGGGCTTTGAAAGCGCCGTATCGACGGTCCCGGGGTGCAGCGCCACCACGATCGAACTCGAATTGCGGCGGCGTTCCTCGATCGCGATCGTGCGTATCAGCTGGTTCAGCGCCGCCTTCGACGCGCGATAGCCGTGCCAGCCGCCCATCCGGTTGTCGGAAATGCTGCCAACCCTTGCCGACAGCGCTGCAAAGACTGTGCGGCCCGTCTTTGGCATCAGCGGCAGGAAATGCTTGGCGATCAGCACCGGGCCGATCGCGTTGACGGCATAAACCTGCGCCAACCAGACCGCATCGAGCTCCTTCAGCGCTTTTTCCGGCCCCGAAGGTCCATCGTGCAAAATGCCGGTGGCGACGAACACCAGAGTCGGCGCCGGCCCTTGTGCCACAATGGCGGCGGCAGCGGCGATGCTCGCCTCATCGGTGACGTCGATATGGCCCGCGCCGGTCATCGATCTCGCGAAGCGGTGGACGCGCTTGAACGCGCCTTCCTCCTCAAGCGAATCGGCGATCGCCCCGCCGATACCGCCCGATGCGCCAATGACGACTGCTACGCTCATGCCTTCGAGAACAGCCAGCGATCCGTCTCGCTCTCGGCCGCGACGAAGCTATAGCCGTCGCTGTCGAAGCCCTTCATCGCGTTGATATCGCCAATCCGATGTTCGCACAGCCAGCGTGCCATCATGCCCCGCGCGCGCTTGGCATTGAAGCTCACGAAGCGGGGGCCATCGGGGCCTGGCTCGCGGAAATCGACATCGATCACGCGCATGCCCTTTGGCAGCTTGCCGGCGACGGCATGAAAATATTCCTGGCTGGCGAGATTGAGCACCACGCCCGATCCTTCGTCAGCAACGTCGCCGGCGAGCATCGTCGCGATCCGCTTGTCCCAATAAGCATAAAGGCTCTTGCGGCGCGGCGCCCAGCGGGTGCCCATTTCGAGCCGATAGGGGCGGATCTCGTCAAGCGGACGAAGCAATCCGTAAAGCCCCGACAACAGCCTGACATGATCCTGTGCGAAATCGATCGCGACTGGATCGAGCGAGCTTGCCTCGAAGCCGGTGTAGACATCGCCGGCAAAGGCAAACAGCGCGGGTCGCTCCGGCGCTTCGGCAAAGCCGCGAAACCGATCAATGTTGAGCGCGGCGAGCTTGCTCGAGATATCCATCAGCTCGGCCAGCTTCTTTTTGCCCAGCCGCCCGGCCGATCCTGCCAACCGTTCGGCATCGTCGGCAAAGCGGGGTTGTGTCGCGTCGAGGGGCGGCAGCGGGGTTGTGTAATCGAGCGTCTTGGCGGGGGAGAGCAGGGCGATCATCCTCGAGCGGTTAGCGTTGCTGGCACGCGAGGTCAAAAACGATCGGCGGCAGATGGCCTTAATCCGGTATTCAATCCATATTCACCTGGCAGGCCGCATCGATCGGTCAATCGCTTGGGTTGAACGCATCTGCGCGCGCCGGTATGGCAAACACCATCGCCGGGCGGGGGAACACGCTTTGGTCCGCTTTAGGAGAGCTTGAGAACATGAAGACGATGTCGACAGCGGCACGCGCCGCAATCCTGCTGATGGGTGCAACGAGCATCCTGGCGCCGACTGCCGCATTCTCGAAGGAAAAGCCCGCAAAGGAAGATCCGGCGAAAGCGGCCAAGCCAGCCCAGCTGAGCCCCGAATTTCGCAAGGCTGCGTTGCCTGCACAGACTGCGCTGGCGGCCAAGGATTTCGTGACTGCGGAACCCGCCATCATCGCTGCAGAAGCCGCTGCCAAAACCGATGACGACAAATATTATGCCCAGGTTTTCCGCCTGCAGCTGGTGAGCGGCAAGATGACCGCAGCAGCCGCCGGCAATCCGCAGGCATTCCAACAAAATCAGGGTCAGCTCGTTGCACCGCTCGATGCGCTGATCGCCAATCCCAAGACTCCCCCTGCCGATGTGGGGCGGTTCAACAATATCCGTGGCAAGATCGAATATGATGCCAAGCGGTACAAGGAAGCGACCGCGTTCTGGGTGCGCGCGCGCGATCTGGGATTTGTCGATCCCGATCTGGGCCTGCAAATCGTCAAGGCGAAGACCGAGAGCGGCGACATTGCCGGCGGCATCGCCGAACTGAAAAAAGAGATTGCCACCGAAACCGGCGCCGGCCGTAAGCCGCCCGAGGCCTGGTATAATTATGCCGTCGCCAAGTTCAATTCGGCCAAGATGCGCCCCGAACTGCTCGAATGGCTGCAGCTGACCGCAAAGGCTTATCCGACAGCGAAGAACTGGCGCACCGCCGTGATCATCTATGGGTTCCAGGGGGCAACGTCGTCGCAGCTCGACAAGCGCCAGAAGGTCGATCTGTGGCGCCTCCTGCGCGCTAACAAGGCGCTGGCCGATCAGAACGACTATGCCGAATATGCCCAGGATCTCTACGATATCGGCCTTCCCAGCGAAGCCAAGTCGGTGATTGAGGAAGGGCGTGCGGCCGGCAAGATTCCAGCGACGAGCAGCAACAACAACATGCTGTACACAGAATCGCAGAAGGCGATCGCTGCAGAGGGTTCACTCGCTTCGGCGGAGAAGCGCGCGACCGCAGCGGCTACGGGCGCGGTGGCATCGGCAACGGGCGACGGATATTTCGGCCAGGGCAATTATGCCAAGGCGGTCGAGATGTATAAGCTCGCGCTCAGCAAGGGTGCGACCAAGCCTGACGAGGTGAACAGCCATCTCGGCATGGCGCTTGCGCTTGCTGGCGACAAGGATGCGGCGCGCGCCGCTTTCGCGCTGGTGAAAACCCCGCCGCGCAGCGACATCGCCAGTTTCTGGACATTGTGGCTCGATCAGGCGGCGCTGCCCGCTGCTGGCTGATCGCCCGCGTCGGGCGCAGACGCGGCCACAACATTTGGGCAAGAGCCGCTTGTGTAAGGGGCCGATTGATGAGGGGGGTAGCTAGGCTGCCCCCCTTATTCGTCATGGAAGACGGGGATGCCGGGCAGTGATTTGGCGGTGCGGATCGTCAGCGAGGTTTTCACGCTTGCGACGTTGGGTGCCGGTGTAAGGTGCGTGGTCAGGATTTCCTGAAACGCTTTCAGATCGGTGGCGACGATCTTCAGGATGAAATCGATTTCGCCATTGAGCATGTGGCATTCGCGGACCTCTGGAATCGTCGCGATATGATCTTCGAACAACGCAAGATCTGCTTCTGCCTGGCTGCGCAGACTGACGAGCGCGAACACCGTGATTGGGTAGCCCAGCGTCGCGGCATCAAGATTTGCGTGATATCCGCGGATCGCTCCCTGTTCCTCCAGCGCCCGCACCCGCCGCAGGCAGGGCGGTGCCGTCAATCCCACCCTGTCGGCAAGATCGACATTGCTCATCCGGCCATCGTCCTGCAGCAAATCCAGAATCTGCCGATCAATACGGTCGAAAGCCATTCACAATCCCCACGTCGTGCCGGTCTTTTTCGATCCGGGCATTGGCGCGCAACATAATATAATTACGGCAGAACGCAATTGTCCCACATTGCGACGTGCCGAAAAGATAGGTTCCCAATCGGCTGCTGGTGCGGTTAAGAAATCGTTACGACGCGCCAATTCGCGATCGGCCAAAAGGGACTGCATTGCGTTTTGACGATAGCCTGGAAACCGTTCTTGCGGCCGATATGTCCAACGCATTCGGCGCGCAATCGGGCTGGCGCCAGCTTGTCGATCTGATCGGGCGCGGCAGGGCTCCGGCAAGTGCCGAAGCGATTGCGCGGCTGCGCGCGATCCGCCCATTGGTGCCGGCGCCAATCAGAAGCGCCAGCGCGCGGGCACTTGCCTTTGCCAATCCGCCCGCAGCGCTCGTCGCGCTGTTCGCCGATGACGATCTGGCGATTGCGGCACCGGTGCTGCGGATTGCCGAGCTTCCAGCCGAGCGTTGGATAGAGATGCTGGCGTCGATGTCGTCCGCGAATCGATCGGTGCTGCGCCATCGCCGCGATCTCGCCGCCGAAGTCGTCCGCGCGCTTGAAAGCTTTGGGCCGATCGATTTCATTCTGCCCGCTGGCGTCGATGCGCCACCCCTCTCAATGGCGCCTATCAAAGCGGTTCCCGAGGCTGCCGAGGCGGCTTTTGAGGGCGCGGCGCATGCGCCAGCTCCGACGGCGCTGGTTGCCGACGATATCGAAACGCCGGGGACGTCCCAGCCAGTGCGGCTGACACCTGACCCGTTGTCGATTGACTGGACCGAAATGCTGCCGCCCGAGCCGCCACAATTGCCGGTCGATACCCGGCCTTTGTCGATCGATTGGACGCAGTTTTTGCCCGAGCCGGCGATAACGGCTGCGGCGTCGCCGGCGGTCGCGCCTGCTGGGACTGCCCGTTCCCAATACCGCGACGCCGACTCCATGATCGACTGGCGCGAAGTGATCGCCCTGCGGCCACCGAATGATCCGCCGCTGCGGGCTGTCGTGGCAGTGGCGTCTCAGCCGATCGCCGATTTGCCCGTCATCGACGATGTGGGGCCAGCGGTGGTGGAAATGCGCGCTGGCATGTCGGCAGAGGCGGCTGAGGTTGAGATCGAGCTTGGGGTTGATGCTGAGGTTGGGGCTGATGCTTATGCTCCTCCTTCGCCACCAGCGCAGGGCTGGCCCGATTCCTCGTTCGTTTCGCTCGCCAGCGTTGCACTCGGCCTGCCAGTCGTGGTCGAGGCATTGCGACTTCGCGAATCGGTGCCGTTGCTTCCCCCCGAGGCGCCAGCAATCGAAATGGCGCCAGAGGCGGACGTTGGCGATCGTTCGACGGAAGCGCCTGCAGGCGCATTCCAGATTTCGGATCTGGTCGCGCGGATCGAGGCGTTTCAGCGTCGGCGCGATGGCGATCCCCAAACGAGCCGGCTGCCAGCTTCCGAAGGCGCGATCGATGCGGAGCCCGATGCTGCATCGACAGCCGACGATTTTCGCTTCGAGACTGATTCGCACGGCGTGATCCGATGGGTATCGGGCGTTTCGCGATCGGCGGTGATCGGCATGACGATAGCGCCCGCGGCTCAGCTCCTGGCCGCGCGCGTCGACGGCGTCGTGGCGGGCGCGTTTCAGCACCGCTCGTCCTTTTCTGACGGGCGCTTGCGGATCGATGGTACATCGGACGCCGCCGGTGCCTGGCAGATCAGCGGCGTGCCGGCTTTTGATCCCGCCAGTGGCCGTTTTTCGGGCTATCGCGGCCGGGCTCGGCGCCCACGGATAGACGAGCGCGCCGAGCCGTCGCCGCGCGGTCGATCCCCCGCCACCGATGCGCTACGGCAATTGGTTCACGAACTGCGCACGCCCACCACTGCGATCGCTGGCTTTGCCGAAATGATCGAGACCGAACTGCTTGGCCCGGTGGCTTCCCCTTATCGCGATTATGCCAGCACGATTCGCCACTCCGCGTCGGCGCTGCTTGGGGCGATTGACGATCTGGATACCGCCGCGCGGATCGAGGCACATGCGCTCGATCTGCGCCCAACCCAGGTACCGCTGCTCGCGTTGATAGAGCGCATCGCCGTCGATCTCACGCCTTTGGTCGACTTGCGTCACGCGCGGCTCGTGATTGAGGCGGCGCATGAAGTGGAGGTGCACGGCGATGATCGCGCGATCGATCGACTGTTTGCGCGGCTATTGGCGGCGCTTGTGTCGGCGGCTGGCAGTGGCGAAGTGATCACGGTTCAGGTCGCCACGATCGACGATATCGCGGTGATCGATATCAATCGGCCCAGCGCGCTGGCGGCCTATCCAGGCGACGCGCTGCTATCGATCGATGCCGAACGCGAGGCTGAACAGGGCGCGCCCCTTCTTGGCACTGGCTTTGCACTCCGGCTGGCGCGCAATCTTGCGACCGAACTTGGCGGCAACCTTGCGATCGGCGCCGAACGCTTGACTTTGCGGCTGCCTGCCGCCTTGTCTCTGGGGGTGGACCAGGCCTCGACCAACTGATCATGCCGGATACGGCTCAGCCGGCAGCGCGCCCGATTGGCTACCGCGTGCCTGCGCCGCCGGCCGAGGCGTTGATCGAATGGCCCGCTGATTTCGGTACACGCTTTGTCGTGATGGTCGATACCGAGGAGGAATTCGATTGGACGGCCCCGCTCAGCCGATCCGCCCACGCGACCAGCGCAATCGCCGGCCTGCCCGAGGGACAGGCGCGCTTTGCCGATCGCGGCGTGCCGCTTGCCTATATGGTCGACTATCCAATCGTCAGCGATCCCGGCGCCGTTGATGTTCTATGCCGCCTGATGGAGCATCAGGGGACCGCGATCGGTGCGCAGCTTCATCCTTGGGTAAATCCACCGTTCGACGAAGTCATTAATTCTTTCAATAGCTTCGCTGGAAATCTGCCGATATCGTTGGAGGCTGCGAAGCTCGATACCCTGACAAAGGCAATCGCCGATCGCTTTGGCCGTCGCCCACGCGCATATCGCGCCGGGCGGTATGGGATCGGGCCGGCCACGCTCGCGCTGCTGGCAGCCCGGGGCTATCGGCTCGATAGCTCGATGCGCGCGCGCTATAGCTATGCAGCGGAAGGCGGCCCCGATTTCGAGGCGATCGGCAATGATGCATTCCATGCAGGGCCCGGCGACGCGTTGATCGAACTACCACTGACGACGATGTTCACTGGCAGCCTGCGACGGGGAGGCGCGCCGCTTTATCGCCGTCTGGGGCAGCTGCCCAAGGGCCGGGGATTGTTCGCGCGTTCGCGGCTGCTGGCACGAATAGCGATGACACCAGAAGAAATGCCGCTCGCCGATGCGCTGGAGGCGGTGCGCGTGGCGATCGGCGACGGGGTGCGAATCCTCAATTTCTCGTTCCACTCACCCTCTCTGGTTCCCGGCCACACGCCCTATGTGCGCGATGCAGCCGATTTGGCGGCGTTCCATCACTGGTGGGATCGCGTGCTGGCGCTGCTCGATAGGCGCGGCGCAAGGCCGATCGGGCTCGACGCGCTGATCGATGCGGCGCCCACCTTGTCCCATTGATCGATGAGCAAACCCGGCATCTGCGCCCTTGCTCTCGCCCCCGCGCCTCCGCTAACCGTGCGCTCGGTGGGGCCTGTAGCTCAATGGTAGAGCCAGCTGCTCATAACGGCCAGGTTGCGGGTTCGAGTCCTGCCGGGCCCACCAATTCCGCCACAGGCGTTGACGAGGGTGCCAACAAGCCCCTAGGGCAACTTCGCGTCGGGGAGTGGCGCAGTCTGGTAGCGCGCCTGCTTTGGGAGCAGGATGTCGCAGGTTCGAATCCTGTCTCCCCGACCATTTCCTTCAGAACCGTCGCCTTATCGGCCTCGCCAGATCACTGGCTCGGTATCGATCATGTTCCCGCTTGCGCTGCCGCCGCGCACGCGCGACGAAGGCGATGATGTGATTGAATGGGATGATCCGCGATGCGCCTGATGTACCGATTGCTACCACGCCTCCTGAGTGCTGCCGCCTTCCTGCCCACGCCGCTGATCGCACAGCCGCCGGCACAGGTACCTTCCGGCGCACCGTCGCGGGTATTGAGCGGCCTCGATCTGTTCGGCCTTGAGCAGGCCGCCGATCCGCAGATCAGCCCCGATGGCCAGCATATCGTCTATATTCGCAACAGCGCCGATATCATGATCGATCGCACGCATGCGACCTTGTGGTTGATCGATACGCGCACCGGCCAGCAAACCCCGCTATCGGCGGGGCCGGGGAGCCATAGCGCACCGCGCTGGTCACCTGACGGCAGCCGCATTGCCTATGTCTCGGCGGTTGATGGCCAGTCGCCGCAACTGTTCGTCCGCTGGGTCGCCTCCGGCGAGACCGCGAAGGTGACGGGCCTGCCCGACAGTCCTTCGGACATTGCCTGGTCGCCCGACGGCCGGCAGATCGCCTATGTGATGACGGTGCCGGGCACGCCGCCGAAAATGGGGAGCGCGCCGCCCAAGCCCGAGGGCGCGAAATGGGCAGACCCGCTCGAGGTAATCGACCGCGTCACCTACCGCGCCGATGGCGGCGGCTATATCAAACCGGGCTATGATCATGTCTTCCTGGTCGCCGCCGATGGCGGGGCGCCGCGCCAGCTGACATTTGGCGAGGTGAACGACAGCGGCCCGTTGAGCTGGGCGCCCGATGGCAAGTCGATCGTGCTAAGCGCGGTCCGCACCGCCGATTGGGAACGCGAGCCGAATAATTCGGAAGTTTATGCGCTCGATATTGCGTCGGGGTCGATGACGGCACTCACCAAGCGCTATGGCCCCGATGCAGCGCCCGTGGTGTCGCCCGACGGCAGGTTGATCGCCTATGCCGGCTATGACGATACGCATCGCAGCCACGACAATTACGATCTATATGTGATGAACCGCGATGGCAGCGGCGGACGCCTGCTCACCAAGGGACTCGATCGTGGGATCGACGATGTGAAATGGGCGCATGATGGCCGATCGATGTTCATCTCCTATGATGATCACGGCCTGAAGCGCGTCGCGCGAATTGGTCTCGACGGCAAATTGTCGACGGTGGCCACTGGCCTCACCGGCGGCGGGCTTGATCGGCCCTATACTGGCGGCAGCTTCTCGGTTTCCAATGGCGGCACGATTGCCTTTACCAGCGGATCGACGGCGCGCCCGGCTGATGTTTATGTGACGGGCGGTGGCAATGCGCGGCGTCTGACGACGCTCAACGACAACGGATTGGGGGCAAAAACGCTTGCCGCTGTCCGCCCGTTGCCAGTGACGACGCCCGACGGCAAGGCGATCGATGCCTGGCTGGTGACGCCGCCGGGCTATCAGCCCGGCACCAAGGTGCCGCTGATCCTTGAAATCCACGGCGGGCCGCATTCGGCTTATGGCCCGCAATTTTCAACCGATGACCAGCTTTATGCAGCGGGCGGCTATGCCGTTGTTTACGTCAATCCACGCGGCAGCACGTCCTACGGCAATGATTTCGCCAACTTGATCGACAAGAAATATCCGGGGGACGATTTCGGCGATCTGATGGCGGCGGTCGATGCCGCCATCACCGCTGGGGTCGCCGATCCCGAGAACCTATTCGTGACGGGCGGATCGGGTGGTGGCATCCTGACGGCGTGGATCGTCGGCAAAACCGATCGCTTCAAGGCGGCTGTCGCGCAAAAACCGGTTATCAACTGGGTGAGCGAGGCGCTGACGATGGACGGCACCGGCTTCACCTCGCGCTACTGGTTTGCCAAGCAGCCCTGGGAGGATCCGATGAGCTATTGGAACCGCTCGCCGCTCAGCCTGATCGCGAGCACCAGGACGCCGACAATGGTCGTCGTCGGCAGCCAGGATTACCGGACGCCGGTGAGCGAGGCCGAGCAATATTATGCAGCGCTGCAAATTGCCGGGGTGCCGACGGCGCTGGTGAAGGTGCCGGGGGCAAGCCATGGCGGCATCGCCGCGCGGCCTTCGCAGGCGGCGGGCAAGGCATCGGCGATCCTCGCCTGGTTCGATCGCTATCGCGGCAAGCCAAAGCCTGCGATCGGGGCCAAGTGATCAAGAACTACTGATCGGGTAAGCTGAGCGCATGATCTATATTCTCCTCAATCTAGGGGCGATCCTGTCGGCAACCGTACTCGGGCTGGCGATCGGATGGGGTTACAACGGTGTCCTAGGATCGCGGCGAGCGCTGTCGCCCGGGCTGATAGTGGTTGCAGCGCTGGGCGAGTTCTGGCTGGCGGCGATCCTTGCCGGTGCGTTGATCCTGGCGCCCGACAAGGCGAGCCCCTGGGTGATGGCGACGGGCAGCGCGATCGTGATCTGGGCGGGCTTCGTGCTGCCGCTGCTGGCGATCACGCAGGGCTATCGCGGTGCGTCTGTAAAGGTGATGATTGGCGATACGCTGCACTGGCTTGTGGTGATGCTGGCGCAGGCGGTGCTGATGAAGGCAATCGGGCTGGTGCCCCCGCCGGGTTGATCGGCTAGGGGTGAGGCTGTCCCGTCAATCATCACCCGCCGAGTCTTGTCGATATGTTCGCACCAAAGCCAGACAAGCCCTTGCCCGGACAGGAGAGCGTGTGGTCGTTCCCGCGCCCGGCCATCGCCGAAATAACCACGGCATTGCTACGGATCGAGTTCGACGGGCGCGTCCTTGCCGAAACGCGGCGGGCAGTGCGCACGCTCGAGACGAGCCATCCGCCAAGCTATTATTTCCCGCCAGACGATATCGACATGACGATGATCGAAGCAGCGGACGGCCCCCGCAGCATCTGCGAGTGGAAGGGGCAAGCGCGCTATGTCGATGTCGTCGGCCCTGATCGGCGGGCAGCGCGAGCGGGCTGGGCCTATGGCGCGCCAACCGCAAGCTTCGCCATGCTCCGCGATCACATCGCTTTTTATCCAGCGATGATGGATGCCTGCTTCGTCGATGGGGAGCGGGTGACGCCGCAGCCGGGCGGCTTTTATGGAGGTTGGATCACTGCCGGCTTTGCCGGGCCGTTCAAGGGCGGGCCGGGAACACAATTCTGGTGAGCGTGCCGCTGCTAGAGGTGTCCGGCCTCGCCAAATCGGTGCCGGGCGGGAGGACACTGTTTTCGGGCCTTGATCTCAGGCTTGATGCGGGGGGGCTGATCGCGATCGTCGGCGAAAGCGGAGTGGGCAAATCGACGCTTCTAAATCTCCTCGCCGGGCTCGATCGCGGCGATGCAGGCGAGATCGCGATCGAAGGCGAACGGCTTTCGGCGCTTAATGAGGCGGGGCTCACGATGGTGCGGCGCACGCGGATCGGGTTCGTGTTCCAGGCCTTTCACGTGCTCCCTTATCTGACGCTCCGGCAGAACGTCGCGTTGCCGATCGCCCTGGTCTCTCCTGACCGAGGCCAGGCGACCGAGCGTGCCCAGGAGATGCTCGAGCGAGTGGGGCTTGGTACGCGCGGGGACGGCTATGCGCGCGATCTTTCGGGCGGCGAGTTGCAGCGCGTGGCGATTGCGCGGGCGCTGGTCCACCGCCCCGCGATCATCCTGGCCGACGAGCCGACGGGCAATCTTGATCCGGAAACGGCGGCGCGCGTGCTCGCGCTGTTTGCAGAAGCGGTGCGCGAGGGCGGGGTTGCCGCGATCATCGTCACCCATTCACAAGCCGCAGCGGCAATTGCCGATCGCACGCTGACGCTGACCGCCCATGGGCTTGTCCCGCGCGATGGCGCCCCGCTCGAT
>JBBQAG010000139.1:0-4554 GCA_038315875.1 Sphingomonadales bacterium
CTATCACGACTATGTCGATATCTCGGTCGCGGTGTCTTCACCTGGTGGGCTCGTGGTGCCGGTGGTCCGCAATGCCGACGCGATGTCGGTTGCAGAGATTGAGCGCGCGATCGGCGATTTCGGCAAGCGCGCCAAGGATGGCACGCTCAAGATCGACGAGATGCAGGGCGGCACCTTCACCATCTCGAATGGCGGCGTGTTCGGCTCGCTGATGTCCACCCCGATCATCAACCCGCCGCAGAGCGCTGTGCTGGGCCTGCACCGCATTGAGGACCGCGCGGTCGTCGTCGATGGCCAGATCGTCATCCGGCCGATGATGTACCTCGCGCTCAGCTACGACCACCGCCTGATCGACGGGCGCGAGGCGGTGACGTTCCTCGTCGCGCTGAAAAACGCGATCGAGGACCCGACGCGGATTTTGATCGACCTGTAATTTCGCGCTTCCATCACCACATTCCGTTCGGGCCGAGCCTGTCTAGGCCCTGCTCTTCTTGAACGGTTGCAAAGAAGAACGGCCCTTCGACAAGCTCAGGGCGTACGGAGTTAGAAATGGCCGACGAACAGCACTACGACTTCGACGTTCTCATCATCGGCTCCGGTCCGGGCGGCTATGTCGCGGCCATCCGCGCCGCCCAGCTCGGGCTGAAGACCGCGTGCGTAGAGGCGCGCGAGACGCTTGGTGGCACCTGCCTGAACGTGGGTTGCATCCCGTCCAAGGCGATGCTCCACGCGTCCGAATTCTACAACGACGCCGCCAACGGCATGATGGCCAAGCTCGGCGTCAAGCTGGGCAAGGTGGAGCTCGATATGGAGGCGCTCCACGCTCAGCGGCTCGATGCAGTGAAGCAACTCACCGGCGGCATCGCCTTCCTGTTCAAGACGAACAAGGTCGAATGGCTCAAGGGCCACGCCAAATTCACCGGCACCGACACCGTCGACGTTGCGGGCACCAGCTACCGCGCCAAGAACATCGTCATCGCCACTGGCTCGAGCGTCACGCCGCTGCCGGGCGTCGCGGTCGATAACGCCGCGCAGATCATCGTCGATTCGACCGGCGCGCTCGAGCTCGCGAAGGTCCCCGAGCATCTCGTTGTTATCGGTGGTGGGGTGATCGGGCTTGAGCTCGGCTCGGTCTGGAAGCGGCTTGGGGCGAAGGTGACGTGCGTCGAGTTTCTCGATCAGATTCTGCCCGGCTTCGACGGCGAAGTCCGCAAGGAATCGAACAAGGTCTTCAAGAAACAGGGTATCGTGTTCAAGCTATCGACCAAGGTCACCGGGGTCAGCGTGGCAGGCAAAAAAGCTGCAGTCACCGTCGAACCCGCCGCCGGTGGCGCGGCGGAAACGATCGAGGCCGATTGCGTGCTCGTCTCGATTGGCCGTCGCCCCAATACCGAAGGGCTGAACCTCGAAGCTGCCGGCATTACCCCCAACAAGCGCGGACAGATCGAGATCGATCACAGCTTCAAGACCGGCGTTCCCGGTATCTGGGCAATCGGTGACGTCGTCCCCGGTCCAATGCTCGCCCACAAGGCCGAGGATGAAGGGATCGCGGTCGCCGAGAATATCGCGGGGCTGACGGGGATCGTGAATCACGATGTGATCCCGTTGGTCGTCTACACTTGGCCCGAAATCGCGGGCGTTGGCCTCACAGAGGAGCAGGCGAAGGAAAAGGGGGAGATCAAGGTCGGCAAATTCCCGATGGTCGCGAACAGCCGTGCCAAGACCAACCATGAGCCCGACGGTTTCGTGAAAGTGATCGCCGATGCAAAGTCTGATCGCGTGCTCGGCGTGTGGATGATCGCCAGCGTTGCTGGATCAATGATCGCGCAGGCAGCACAAGCGATGGAGTTCGGCGCCACATCCGAAGACATCGCCTATACCTGCCACGCCCACCCAACGCATGCCGAAGCGTTCAAGGAAGCGGCGATGGCCGTAACCGGCAAGGCGATCCACATCTAGAGTGCGATGACTTTAGCTTGACCCGCTTGTTTCGCGCGAAGTCGAGAAACATGCGACAAGCGCTGCGCGCAGTGTCTCGACTTCGCTCGACACGAACGGTGGTCGTCGTGGAGCAACCTAAAGTCATCCTGCTCTAGAGCGGTGGCCGCACCGCGCCGTCGGGAGAGGCAGCGTGGATGACCCTGCCCGGCAGTTCAATCCTTGCGAATTTCTTCCCGATAGCGCGCCAGCGCGGCAGTCGCGGCGCCGCCGATCAGGTCGACCATCTGGCGGGCAGCGCGGGCGCCGGCTTCGGTCGGGTCGATTGGTGTTGGGCCTTGTGGCGGCGGGACATTGTCGGCAGGTGCCGCGTTCGGTTGGGCCGGCGATCGGCGCTGCGCAGCCGCGCCGGCAATCAACGCCATCACGCCCGATGCCAGTATCTCGCGACCGATCGGGCTGCTCGCCGTCGCCAGCAATATATTTGCGGATTTCCGCAGTTCCTTGGGCAGCTTGACGCCGGCAATCCGTTTGGGAAGTTTCGGTGGCCCGGTGTCGTGCTGCTCGCCCGATTTCTTGTCGCTCTTCTTGCCCATGTCATCCTCGAGTGTATCGTCGGGTTAATACACTCATCTTGCAGGGACGTCCAGACGGGAGCGAACGATCGCTAACCTGGCTCCTGGCAACGATAATATGATGCCGCGTTTGGGATGAAGGCAGCCGGTCCAATGAACTGCCTGACGAAAGGCTCGCGGGAACGCCGGTCATTCATCCGAATGCACCTGCTGCGCAATCTCACGCACGGCGCTGGAATGTATGACACAACAGTGCATCGTCGAAATGGCGAAGCGGGCATCGCAACCTGACAATTCAGCGCTCATATTCAGGGTCAGCGGATTCGGGACCACAGAGGAGGGCCGCGTAGCCGTGACCCCCATCCAAGTATGACTATCCCTAGACGAACACCCGCTGTCGTCATTGCGAGAATTACATCCTGTTTTGCTTGATCAGGCGAATTGATTTAAATCAGCGTCAACCTGAAGTCGATGCACTATCACCGCGCTCGCGCGCGGGAATAATGCTGAAAAATGCTGTAAACTCGCGAGATTTTTGAGGGGCTTGGGGGGCACTGTTGGATTTGGATCAATCCTGGAGCGGTTCGACGCGACAAACCGGTGATGCTGCCGATTCGACCTGGATGCGCCTGGTGATGGACGCGCTGGACGAAGGGTTTGCCCTGCTGGCACCTGACTTCACGATCCTGGAACTCAACAAGGAAGCGATCCGTCTGGACGGACGCGGTCGCGAAGACTTGATCGGCCAGTCGCTCTGGACCGCCTATCCCGCAATCGAGCATGACAAGGTCGGCAGGCTTTACAAGCAAGCCATGGCCGAGCGCGTTTCAATCGCGCTCGAGCATCGATACGACCGGCAGGACGGTCGGTCAGCGTGGTTCGAAACGCGCGCCTTCCCCGTCGAGAATGGCTGGCTCGCGGCGTTTTCTCGCGATGTTACCGAACGGCATGTCGCAGGCGATCACCTCGCCACGAGCGAACAACGCTTCAAGGCGGCCGTGGCGGCAATCGAAGGCGTGTTGTGGACCAACAGCGCTGAGGGGCAGATGGTCGGCGAACAAGCGGGCTGGGCGTCGCTGACCGGTCAGTCACTAGACGAATATCAAGGCTATGGATGGTCGAACGCGATCCACCCCGATGATGCGCAGCCAACGATTGAAGCTTGGCAAGCATCGGTTGCCTCGAAGACGACTTTCGAATTCGAGCACCGCGTCCGGCGGCACGATGGTCAGTGGCGATTATGCACGGTTCGTGCCGTTCCAATCATCGATTTGGATGGGGCGATCGTTGAATGGGTCGGCATTCACCGTGATATCACCGATACGCGTGCCGACGCGCTCAGGCTGCATCAGCTTGCCGAAACAATTGATTCGGTATTCTACGTGCATGAACTCGACGAGCGGCGGATCGCCTATGTCAGCCAAGCCTATGAGCATATCTGGGGCCGATCACGCGATGAGCTCTATGCCGATGCGCGTAGCTTTGTTCAAAGCGTGCATCCTGACGATCGTTCAAGGCTTGAAGCCGCCATTCGCCAACAATTGGCCGGACAAAGTGTCCCAATCGAATATCGGTTGCAGCGACCAGATGGCAGCGAGCGGATCATCCTCGACCGCCCCTTTGATACTGTAGATCCTGTGACGGGAGGGCGTCGGGTAGTCGGTCTCGCCACCGACATAACCGAATATCGGCGTGCCCAGGAGCAGCTGGCGCGCAATGCGGAGACGTTTTCGAACCTGGTCGTATCAAACCCGTTCGGCATTTACGTGGTCGACGCCGATTTCAAGCTCGCCCAAGTAAGTCGCGGCGCGCGGAGCGTTTTTGCCGGAATCGATGCCCTGATTGGCAGGGACTTCGAAGAGATCCTGCGTATCATTTGGGCTGAACCTTTCGCATCGGAAGCGATCGGCGTTTTTAAGCAGACCTTTGCGACTGGTGAGCCCTTTGTTAGCGTATCCAGTGGCGAACAGCGCGCCAATATCGAGGAAATCGAGGCCTATGACTGGCGGACCGAACGTATCGTGCTGCCCGATGGCCGCCA
>JBBQAG010000119.1:0-6874 GCA_038315875.1 Sphingomonadales bacterium
GATTGAACGACCCGTTGGATGCCGATATCGGCGCCGGGCTCGCAGAATTGGTAGCGAAGGAGGGACTTGAACCCCCGACCCCAGGATTATGATTCCCGTGCTCTAACCAGCTGAGCTACTTCGCCCCAAGGAGCTTCGCCAGAAGGCGAGCGGGCCGCATACGGGCTGGCGCGCCACCGGTCAAGCAACAGCGTATCGCAGCCCTCAGCCAAACATGTGGCGCGACAAAGGCTCCCACGGCCCGCCGCGATACCACCAGCTCGCAAGGCCCGCGATACGGATCGGGCGCGGTGCAGCGAGCGGCGCGAGCAGCTCGACCAGCGCCTTTGCTTCAGCCGGGGGAACCTTATTCTGCACCGTGACATGCGCTCGCCAACCGGCGCGATCCTGCGGTACCAGCATCGCTGCAAAAGCTTCCGCCAGGTCACCGCGGATCTCCGCAAGGCCGGCCGATTCGATCCGGAAAGCACAGCCCCGCCCAAGGTTGATCAACCCCATTATCCGCGCATCGGGCGATTGAACGCCGCGTGTGGCACCGGCCAGTCGCTGCTTCAATTCCGGGGCCAGCTGCGGCGCCAGGTGATGAAACATGGTCAAGTGCGCGGCCAGCTGATTGCGTTCGGGTGGAAAATGCGCACGGCGGAGGCGATCGAAGAAGGCCTGATCCTCTGCGCCAAACAGCGCCGTCACGATAATCGGCGCCGGTCCTGCAGCGTCGCTTATGCTCAAATCTCGACCTGGCTGCCAAGCTCGATGACGCGGTTCGTCGGCAGGCGAAAAAACTCCATCGCGCTTTCGGCGTTGCGCAGCATCCAGGCGAACAGCTTTTCGCGCCAGATCATCATTCCGGGTCGCGCCGAGGGCAGCAACGTCTGCCGCGCAAGGAAGAAGCTGGTGTCGATCATCCGGAAATCGGCGCCGCAGCGATGCACGTTCGAGAGCGCCAGCGGCACATCCGGCTCTTCGATAAAGCCATATTTCAGGATCATCCGGTGGAAACCATGCCCAAGATCCTCAAGCTGGCAGCGCGCATCGTCGGGCCAATAGGGCTGATCAACGATCTTGACCGTCAGCAGGATGATCCGCTGGTGCAACACCTTGTTGTGCTTGAGATTGTGGAGCAGCGCGTGCGGCACGCCCAATGCGCTCGACGTCATGAACACCGCGGTGCCCGGTACGCGCGTTGCCGAATTCGCCGCCGATTGGATGAACACCTGCATCGGCATCGCCGTCTCGCGCATTCGCGCCAGCATCAATTGGCGCCCCTTCGCCCAAGTGGTGAGGAAGGTGAACACGATCAGGCCGACCAGCAACGGGAACCAGCCGCCCGACGGTATCTTGGTCATGTTGGCCGCGAAATAGGCGCCGTCGACGAGGAAGAACAGGCCCAGCACGGGCACCGCGTAATAAACGGGCCAGTTCCACAGCCGGAACAGCACGACGCTCAACAGACAGGTGTCGATCAGCATCGCCCCCGTCACCGCAATTCCGTACGCCGAGGTGAGATTGGAAGAGGTACGGAAGAACAGCACCAGCAGGATCACCATCACGAGCAGCGCCCAGTTGACCAGCGGAATGTAGATTTGCCCCGCGGTCGACGCGCTGGTGTGCTCGATCCGCAAGCGCGGAACGAAGCCGAGCTGGATCGCCTGTTGAGTCACGGAGAAAGCGCCCGAAATGACGGCCTGGCTGGCGATGATCGCCGCCATGGTCGCCAGTGCGACCAACGGCAGCCGGAGTATTTCTGGGGCAAGCAGGTAGAAGGGGCTCAGGAGCGCAGGCGCGCCATCCCGGAACAGCATTGCGCCCTGCCCCATGTAGTTCAGGATCAGCGCGGGCAACACAAAGAACAGCCACGAAACCCGGATCGGGTTCCGCCCGAAATGCCCCATATCGGCATAAAGCGCCTCGGCTCCGGTAACCGCGAGCACCACCGAGCCTAGGGCGAGAAATGCGCGCAGCGGATCGCTTGCAAAAAATGTGGCGGCATAAGTGGGTGACAAAGCCCACAGGATGTCCGGCGTGTGGAAAATACTGATCGCACCCAGCGTCGCGATCACCAGGAAATAAACCAGCATGATCGGGCCGAAAAACAGTCCCACCCGCGCGGTACCGCTTTTCTGGATCGAAAAGAGCATGATGATAATCGCAACCGAAATTGGCACCACGAGGCCGCCAAATCCCGGTGCCGCGACCGCGAGCCCTTCGACCGCGCTCAGCACCGAAACTGCGGGCGTGATCATGCTGTCACCATAGAATAGGGCAGTGGCGAACACGCCGAGCAGGATGATGCCGCGGGTCCATCGCTTGTTGTTAGTCCGGCCGGAAACGAGTGCGAGCAGGGCAAGGCTGCCGCCCTCACCCTTGTTGTCCGCGCGCATGATGATGCTGACATATTTGAGCGTCACCACGATCATCATCGACCAGAACATCAGGCTGACGACGCCCATGATGTGCAACGGATCGAGCGCCAGCTTGTGATGCCCGGCAAAGGTTTCGCGGAAGGCATAAAGCGGGCTGGTGCCGATATCGCCGAAGACGATGCCGATCGCGCTGACGGCAAGCTTCAGGCCCCCACCGGCGCTCGCGCCATGGCCACCGCCATGCGCCTGCCCATCAGCCGCCTGCCCATCAGCTATCTGCCCACCAGAGGCGTCAGGGTGCGTTGGATCAGTCGCGGTGGCGGTCACCGGCAATGCAATCGCGCCGGGAGGAAAAGATCGCGCATGATTGAGACGGCGGTGACCCCGTTGACAGAGGCGCGCGCCTAGCACGCGAGAGCACCCTTCCGCAACGGGACAATCCCGAGATGTCCCGCTATAGGCGCGACATAAAACTATGCTGGAGTGGAACAATGCGAGTCGGCGTCCCCAAGGAAATCAAGAATCACGAATATCGGGTTGGCCTGACTCCGCCTTCAGTCGCCGAGCTTGTCGGCGCGGGGCATAGCGTCGTCGTCGAGACGAACGCGGGCATGGGCATCGATTTCGAAGACCAGGATTATGTCGACGCAGGCGCACGCATCGTCGCCGACGCGCCGACCGTATTCGCCGAATCGGACATGATCGTGAAGGTGAAGGAACCCCAGCCGAGCGAGATCGCGCTGCTCGAGGCGCGGCACCTGTTGTTCACCTATCTTCATCTGGCGGCTGACAAGCCCCAGGCGCTTGGCCTCATGAAATCCGGCGCGACCTGCATCGCTTATGAAACCGTCACCGCGCCCGATCGCTCGCTGCCGTTGCTGAAGCCGATGTCCGAAGTTGCCGGGCGCATGTCGATTCAGGTCGGCGCGCACTATCTTGAAAAGGAGCAGGGCGGGCGCGGTGTCTTGCTTGGCGGCGTGCCGGGGGTGGCCCCTGCCCGCGTCGCGATCCTTGGCGGCGGCGTGTCCGGCGTCAATGCAGCGCAGATGGCGGTCGGCATGCGCGCCGATGTGACGATCTATGACATCAACAATGCGCGCCTTGCCGAGCTGGACATGTTCTTCTCAAACCAGATCAAGACAGCTTATGCCTCCAGCGCGGCCATCGCGGCTGCGGTCAAGAACGCGCATCTGGTGATCGGCGCCGTGCTGGTACCGGGGGCTGCGGCACCAAAGCTCGTCACGCGCGAAATGCTCAAGACGATGAAGCGCGGATCGGTACTCGTCGACATCGCCATCGATCAGGGCGGCTGCTTCGAGACCAGCCATGCAACGACGCATGACGATCCCGTCTTCGAGATCGACGGCGTTATCCATTATTGTGTCGCCAACATGCCAGGCGCGGTGGCACGCACCAGCGCCTTCGCGCTCAACAACGCGACGCTGCCGTTCGTTCTCAATCTCGCAAGGCATGGCGCGGAGGCAGCGATGGCCGCCGATCCGCATCTTGCCAATGGGTTGAACGTTTCCGGCGGCAAAATCCGGCATCAGGCGGTGGCCGACGCGCTCGACCTGCCGATGAACTGAGGCCGCTGTCCCGGTGCTCGTCGACGTGCCCGTCAGGCGGTGGCGGGCACGGCGGACGGTTCCCCGTCATGGCCTGCTAACAACGCCCGGAGGGGTCGCGCTGCAAGCAACAATCCGATCCCTGCGCCACCGACGATAGCAGCGTGGAGCAGCCAGAAGGAGCTTGGCGACAGCGTTTCATAAAGCCCGCCGATCCGCCCGCTGATCGTGCTCGCGAAAAACACCGCCAGCGAATTGACACCGATCATCGTGCCCCGGAGCGTTGCCGGCGCGCGCCCGGCGAACAGCGCCAGAGCGATCGGTGTGAAATAAAGCCACCCGGTATTGGAGATGAGATGGAACGCCACCGCCCAGAGCAGCGGCGCGCGGCCATCTGTCGCCACCAGCGGCGACAGCGCGAGCCACGCCGTCCCGGCGGCGAAGATCAGGCAGCCGATCGCCATCTTGGCCAGTTCATCGCGCTCCTGGCCGCGCGCCGCCTGCCAGCGCCAAAGCCCAAGGAACAACGGCATCACGATCACCGGTGACAGCCCGTCGAGCGCCTGCAACCAGGGAACGGGCACGTCGAAGCCGGCAACGCGCATCTGCACATGGTCACTCGCCCACAGATTATAGACGTTCCAAACCTGCGATTGCGCGATCCAGAAGCAAATGACGAACGGCCAGATCAGCCAAAGGCCGGTGAGCCGACGGCGATCAGCGCTTGTAAGTGGGGTTCTAGCCGCATTGGGCGCTGTGGACCGGCGCTCGAGGGGCAACAGATGCTGGCCCGCGAGATAGATCCCCAGGCCAATCAACATGCCGACGCCGGCAAAGCCGAAGCCGAAATGCCAGCCATAGATCGTCGCCAGCGTGCCAGTGATGATCGGCGCAATGAAGGCGCCGACGTTGATGCCGACATAATAGAGCTGAAATGCATCAGCCGCCCGGCGGTCGCCATCGGCATAAAGCGACTTCACCTGCGGCTGAAGATTGCCGCGCAGCAGCCCGGCGCCGAGGATCAACAACAGCAGCGCCGGCAAAAAGGTCTCGTCAAAAGCGAGTGAAAAATGCCCGCAGGCCATCAGCAGGCCGCCGACCACGACCGCCACGCGCCGCCCGATCAGTCGATCGCCGATCGCACCGCCGATGACGGGGGTGAAATAGATCAACCCCACATAAAGCCCGAAAATCTGCGCCGCGAGCGCCTTTACCGATAACGGCCCAGTGACCCCCTCAATCCCCGCGCGGATCGTTTCAAAGCCAATGATGCGCTCGACATGCCCCGGCAACAGCAGCGCCCCGACCATGTAGAGCACCAGCAGGGCCTGCATGCCGTGAAACGAGATGCGTTCCCACAATTCGGTACCGGCAAGGACCCACAGGCCCGGCGGGTGATCGAACATCCCCGGCTTGGCCGGTCGTGCGCCATCTGAAGCAGTCGTCGCGATGGCGGCTTCCTTCCCTGTTCGATCGGGAAAGACTGGCGAAGGTTTATGTGATCGTCAACGCCACCGAAGCAACGTTCAGCCGCGCCCGATAAGCCGCATCGCGATCATGTCTGCCACTTCCGATGACGGCGCGGCGCTGCGATCGCTTTCGTCCCACACCTCGATCAGCCGATCGGGGATCTTGTGGATGCGGGCTTCGACTTCGGATCGGTCGCCCTGCCCCAGATATTCCAGGCAGACATTGATGATGCCGCCGGCGTTGATGACGTAATCGGGCGCATAGAGAATGCCGCGCGCATGCAGCCGAGCGCCATCCTCGCGCGTCGCGAGCTGGTTGTTCGCCCCGCCCGCGATCACGCGGCAATTGAGATCGGCGATCGTCTGTTCGGTGAGGATCGCGCCGAGCGCATTGGGGCTGACGATATCGGCCTGGATCGCGAGGATCTCATCAGTAGCGACGACATCGGCACCCAGCGCCCCGGCCATCGCCGCTGCCTTGTCGGCGTCGACATCGGCCAGGGTCAGCTTCGCGCCGTCCTTTGCGAGCAATTCGGCAAGTCCCCCGCCGACCGAGCCGACGCCCTGGATCGCAACATGAACCCCGGCCATGCTATCAGCACCCAGCCCGCGCTTTGCCGCAGCCTTCAAGCCCAGATAGACACCGAGCGCGGTCGAGGGTCCGGGATTGCCACCAGCGCGCCCGGAGGCAACGGGCAACCCGCTGACATGGCGGGTCTCGGTCGCGATCGTGACCATATCGGTATCGGCCATGCCGACATCCTCAGCAGTCACATAGCGCCCGCCAAGCGAATCGATCGCGCGGCCGAACGCCTTGAGCATCTCGGGCGTTTTGGTGCGCAGCGCATCGGCGAGCACCACGCCCTTGCCGCCGCCCATAGGCAGGCCAGCCATCGCGTTCTTGAAGCTCATGCCGCGCGAAAGCCGCAGCGCATCGGTGATCGCCTGATCCGAATCGGCATAATGCCAGAAACGCACGCCGCCGCCTGCCGGCCCGAGCGCGGTCGAATGGATCGCGATGACGGCGCTCAGGCCGGAGGCGGGATCGGTGAAGAGGTGGACGCCTTCATGCGCGTCGAAATCGGGAAAGCCCCAGCCAGTCGTCATCAATCTCTATCCTGGGAAGGGGGATTACCCTGGGGCAAGGAGTGGGGCGACCGACGGGACTTGAACCCGCAACATCCGGCATCACAAGCCGACGCTCTAACCAATTGAACTACGATCGCCACGAAGCCCGGGGCACTAGCGGGCACAGGCCGCTACCGTCAAGACCATCAAAAATGCCCTTCGACCGAAAGCGCATAGCCCGAACCGCGCTGCTGGAAGCCCGCGCTGGTCAACGCCTGCACCACTTGAGGATCGCTCGATGCCACGATCAGCTCTGCACGATAGCCGCCATCGCCCCTGATCTTCAGTTCGATCCGTTCGCTCCCCGCCTGGCTCGCCAGCGGGATCAGCAGCGCACCGCCGGCGCACC